>CAZJUF010000169.1:0-6904 GCA_964549055.1 uncultured Hyphomicrobiales bacterium
TTGGTCGGAACGGCAAGATTTGAACTTGCGACCCCTTGACCCCCAGTCAAGTGCGCTACCAGGCTGCGCTACGCTCCGTTGATATTTAACGAGGCTTTCTTCTCACGTTTTAGATCGAGCGTCCAGGGTTTCTTTCAACCTCCTGGGCGGCCCAGGGCGCGCTGGTCAGGCCCCAAATGGCTGCGATTACCAGATAGAAATGGCGCCAGTGATCCATGTCGATGATAAGACCCTGCAAAATCAATCCACAAAATGTTGCCAGAAAAACCATTAAATATGGTCGTGTGGCAAGATTATACCGGATAAAAACAAAGCCTCTGATTAACGTCATAATGATCAGGGCAATATAGGCAAAACCACCGATCCAGCCGCTAAACATGAACTGGCTGATGTAAACATTGTGCGCCTGCTCGCCCCAATAGCGTGAAAACTCTCCCCATCCCGATCCTAACGGGCTGGACAGAACCCACTCCAGTGCCAGTCTTTGACCGTCAAATCGGCCGCGCCCGCCAGCGTCATAGACTTGTGTCAGTTGAGCGCGCTGGCTGAACATCTCAGAAATTGAACTTGAGCCTAATAGAGCCAGCAAAAACAACCCTAAAGACACCAGTGCCAGTAGCCCAAAAAACAGCAGTCGAAATCGTGATCTATTATTCGGTAAAACCACCAGTATCATCGGCAATAAAACCAGACCGGACACCACAAGGTGGCCCCAGGCACCGCGGGAAAAACTGAGGAATATACCGGCGGTTAAAATGACAGCGGCAGCGAGCTGTACAGGCAGATGTTTGCCGGGCTGGGTGGTGAGCTGAAAAATCAGAAAGAGAAGCGGTGCGATGAGAAAGGGGCCATAGACATTGGGATCCTTAAAGGTTCCGCTCAAGCGTCCATACAGTGTGAAAATATCATAGGCACCGGGGATCAAGTCAAAGTATCCAACAAAGCCTGCAAGTGTGGCAATGAGGGCGGCAACAATATAGCCATTCATGACAACGCTGATGGCTCTTAATGGCATGGCGGCAATGAAAGCGGCGAGAATAATTGTGCCAACAATCAGATAGGCTGTCGTTACGATGTGTAAGGCTGCTTCGGTAATCTGGCTGGAATAAAGCGAGGCTACAAAGCCAAATATAATGATGAGCGTGAAGCAGAACAGCATGGGTGCAAATTTTGCCGGAATGCGCAAGCCAAAAAGCAGCGCAAGTGTGCCGACTGCAAGCAAGGCGATATCGTAAGGAGCGGGCTCAATAAAAACGATGCCGCTTAAAGAGATGACGCCAAACATCGCCAACAACAAAAGACGCTCATTAATGGCTATTCGAGGTCTGGAGGCGGCAATCATCTGGCTAATAAGCGCTTTCGGTATTGAGCAGGGATATTGGCGTCATGACGAGGATGTAAAGGTCAAAAAGAATCGACCAGTTTTCAATGTAGTAAAGATCATGTTCGACCCGGCGCTGGATTTTCTCAGCCGTATCGGTTTCACCGCGCCAGCCGTTGATCTGCGCCCATCCCGTAATTCCGGGACGCACCCGGTGGCGGGCAAAATAGCCATCAACAACGTCGCCGTAGAGCTTGTCGGCAGCCTTTGCCGAAACCGCATGGGGGCGGGGGCCGACCAAAGAAAGATCGCCTTTGAGGGAATTGAACAATTGCGGCAGCTCATCAAGGCTTGTCTTGCGGATAAAGCGCCCGACTTTGGTTACACGCGGGTCATCTTTGGTAACCAGTTTGTCCGCTTTTGCGTCAGACTGATCCGTATACATCGAGCGAAATTTATAAACTTCGATAAGTTCATTGTTGAAGCCATAGCGGTTTTGTTTGAAAATTACCGGGCCGCGGCTGTCGAGTTTGATGGCTATGGCGACAACAGCCATGATGGGAAGCGCAAACACCAGGGCAATGGCTGAAATTATCTGGTCTTCGAGACGCTTGAGGATATAACTCCAGTCGGCCAGTGGTTTGTCAAACACATCTAAAAACGGCACATTGCCGATATATGAATAAGCGCGGGGGCGAAAACGCAGTTTGTTGGTGTGTGCACTGAGGCGAATATCGACTGGCAATACCCAGAGTTTTTTCAAAACTTCAAGCAATCTTGCTTCAGCTGAGACCGGAAAAGTTACGATGAGAAGGTCAACACGGACCCTGCGGGCGAAATCAACCAGCTCACTGATCGTACCCAGTTTGGGGATGCCGGCGATGACGCCCGGCGAGCGATCATCCGAACGGTCATCGAAAACTCCCGATATGCGGATATCGGAGGTTGAGGAGGCTTCGAGAGCCTGGATCAAATCACCACCAGCTTCGCCACCACCGATAATAACGGCGTTGCGCTGCAGGCGTCCCTGCTCATTCCAGTTGCGAATGAAACCGGCAAGGATGCCACGCTCAACGGCGAGAACAACCAGAGTTGACAGATACCATGAGGCGAGCCAGACACGGGAAAACACATCGGCAAATTTTGATATGAAAACCAGTGCGGTAAAGGCACCGATGACGATAGTCCAGACAGATATCAGGCGGCTGGTGCTGGCGATGTAGTTCCTTAATGCAGCAATGGAATACATGCCGACGGCCTCAAAGGAAATGATCACAGCGGTTGTGGTAACGCCGATGGTGAAAACATATCCCCATTGAAAAATCTTGTCTCTTTCAAGCACATAGCCGTAGTAAATCAGAAATCCCAAAACTGCGATTATCAAAAACTCGACAAAACGCACCGACCCGGAAATGACCTTGCTGGAAATCCAGGTGTCGATCACTATTTTGGAGCCAACGACAAACGTTTCGACGGTTTCCTGTGTGGCCTGGCTCTTGGTGTCGCTTCGAGGTTTGTATGAAGTTCCCCTGCGTCCAAAGCCCGTATCGTGATTTGCCGAATCCATTAAGTCTTCTATCTCAAAATACTGACCGGTAAGGTGGTCAACTAGACCGTGTTCACAGATGTCAAGAATCACGGTCGCAAGTTATCAATGACCTTGAAATAAAATGACGATTTTAAGTTAAGGATATGTTTACCCAGCGTCGAAAAAGAGGGTTTTACGGTCTAAATCGAGGAATAAAAACTGATCGTCGCAGCGGCCATGGTCGAGGCTTTAAAGCGTTGCTTTACCCGCTGGTGCAAAACAGCGGCGCGCGCTTCCATTTCGTCCGGGTTTTTGAGGGCGAATTCCAGTGCTTTGCCAAGGTTTTCGACATTGTCGGGAATTACCAGTAACGGTGCCTGGTCACCGAATATCTCGGCAATTCCCCCAACCCGGGTGGTGATGATGGGCAAGCTGGCGGCTGCACCTTCAAGGATGATGTAGGGAAATGATTCGGCGCGCGAAGGAATAACCAGATGGCGGCCAAGTGAAAATCCTGTCGATGCGGTCTGAAAACCAGCAAATTTGGTGCAATTTTTCAAATCAAGCTGGTCAGACATTTTTTTGAATTCATCGGCATCGGGCCCCTCACCAACAATTGTGCAACTGCATTGCAGGCCCTTTTGCCGCAGGATAGCCAAAGCCTTGAGAAGAACATCGACGCCCTTGAGGTGGCGCAACTCGCCAACAAATACAAAATCGCTGGCCTTGTCATCGAGCTTGCGGGGCTGGAAGTCGTTATCATTGATGCCGTTGTGAATGACCCGCATGGCGCAGGAAGGATTACCGATTTTACGCCGATAGGTTTCCTGGGAAAACGTGCATTCGAAAATTATACCGTCTGTTCGCCGGCTCAGCAGGCTTTCAAGGCGAAAGAAGATAAAGCCTGACAGTGAGCCGGTTTTATAATGCAAACTGCCACCGTGGGGCGTGTAAAAGGCTTTGGCATTGATCGAATGCCCGAGTATGCGGGCATAGGCACCGCCCTTGGCACCATGACCGTGGAGAATATCGGGTGACAGTTTGGCAAGAGATTTGCGCAAATGACGTATGGCGGTCCAATCCGAAATGCCGGGCAGGCGGCCAATCGGGAACCTGTGAATGCCTAAAGAGCAATTACGTTCCAGTTGCTTGAGAATGCGTGCAGCGTTTTCACCGCCGGTTTCAGAATCACAAAAAACGCCAACCTGAAGACCGGCCTCTGATTGCATTTTGGCCAGGTCACAGACGTGCCGGAACAATCCTCCCACCGGAGTTCGAAGCACATGGATAACCGATAAAGCGGGGGAGGGATTGTCACTCATTATCTAAAAAAAGCGTTCTTCCACCACAATTGTATCGCCGGGTTGTAAAATGGCGGTTCGGCGCAAGGTGAGGGTGCGGGACCTGTTATTGGCATCTTTGCGCGTTATTTTGAAACGCGATTGACGTGCGCGCGGGGTAAAACCACCGGCGATTGCCACTGCGGTTTGAACATCCATACCATCAACATATGGATATTGGCCTGAGTTTGTAACTTCGCCGAGAATATAGAACGGCCGGAAAGTCGTAACCGCCACTGAAACATTGGGGTTGCGCAGGAATTTTTTGCGTAACCTGGTGGTTATGCGCCGGGCCACCTGACGGGTGGTCAGGCCCGCAACCCGCACAGATCGCAACAGGGGCATGGAAATTGTGCCGGTACCGTCAACAGCATATTCGCCGGTTAAGGAGGGTTCGCCAAAAACGCCAACCTGCAACCTGTCACCCTGACCGACTGTATAGGCCGTGTTTTGGTGCGAGTATGTGTTTCTGGCCGGGGATGATTTTGATGAAAAGCTGCTTACAGAGGTTTGCCACCTGCTTTTCGTCTTGCCCGCGCAACCGACTAACAGGAGTGAGGCCAAAACAAGGATAAAAATCGAAGGGTTTTTGCAGCTATACATTACCGGTTCATCAACTGTGTTACTGATATTGGTCACTCACCCTACCCCGGTATGGTTAACAAATCTTAATCATGATGGATTTGCCCAATTCGGCAGCGTTAAGACTTTGGTTACCAAAAACCCATTTATTGTAAGTCACATTGACGACTCACATTTTTGGCGCTTTTTAAATGAAAAACCCACATGCAGGCTTAAACCCGAATACTGCATCCGCGCCGCAGATACCAATGGCCGGTCCCGAACGTGATATCAATCTGTATGAGCTGGTAAGCGGGATAGCCGCGCGCTGGCGCATGATTGCCGCCCTGGTGGGTTTTGTTGTTATTACCGGTGCCGTGGTTTTGATGTTCACCCAGCCGCGATATTCTTCGGGCGTGAGAATTCTGTTTGGGAACACCGAAGCCGAGGTTTTGAATACCGATCGCTTGAATGCCAGGCCCGGGGTCGACCCGGATCTGGTGCGCAGCCAGATCCATGTGCTGCAATCGCGTGACCTGATGGCCCGGGTCATCGCGGATCTGGGTTTGACCCGGAATTCCGAATTTGTTTCCTCGAGCGACAAGCCGGGCCTCAAGGACAAGCTTCTTGGCGCTTTGGGCTTTGGCGGTGATTCGCAGATGATGTCGCCGGAAGAGCGCGCCTGGGACACACTGTCTTCACGAATAGAAGTCTATCCTTTGCCGGGCAGTCGCGTTATTGCTCTTGATGCCTGGTCCTATGACCCGGTACTGGCAGCCGACATCGCCAATGGTATGGCCCAGGCCTATCTGAATGAATCCAAAGCGGCAAAATCACGCAGCAACAAAAAGGCGACGGAGTGGCTGTCGGGCCGCATTGAAGACCTGCAGGAAAAAGCGCGTGAAGCTGAAGCCAGGGTTGAACGGTTTCGCGCTCGCGCCGGGTTATTCCAGGGGACAAATAATACCTTAACGGCTGAAGAACTTAGCGGCATCAAAGGTCAGATAATTGTTGCCTCAGCCAACCGTTCCCAGGCTTTGGCGCGGGCCAGACATATTCGAAAACTGCTTAAAAGTGGCGGTGATATCAATACATCGAGCGAAGTGTTGCAATCACCTTTGATAAGCAGGTTGCGCGAACAGCAGGTGACCTTGCGGCGTCTGGTTTCTGATCTGTCGGCGAAATATCTGCCGTCTCATCCCCGCATGGTCCGGTTGCGGGCTGAAATTGCCGGTCTGTCGCGGCAGGTGCGTAGTGAAATGCGTAAAATCGTTTCCAGCCTTCAAGGTCAGGTGGACGTTGCCACCGCTCGTCTTGCTTCTCTTAATGCCAGTCTGGAGCGGGTGAAGACAACGGCTGAAGAAGGCAATGGACAAAGAGTGGGCTTAAAAGCACTGGAGCGCAATGCGCTGGCCAGCAGTCAGCTTCTGGAAACCTACCTGCAACGTTTTGGCGAAGCCAGTGCGCGGGCAGATATTGAAACCCAGTCGGCTAACGCGCGCATTATCTCAAAAGCCTATGCTGAAACAACACCGTCTTATCCAAAAAAGGGCCCGATTTTGCTGTTGCTCGGCGTTGGCAGTCTGGTGCTTGGCGTCATGATAGCCTTTTTGCTGGAAATTTTTACCATCAGCCCGCCATTGGCAACTGCCGGGAATGTACGAACAAACCGGTTTGCCGGACCTGTGCCGTTGCCGCGCGAGGTTGCTAATCTGGCCTATGAAGCCAGTGGCGCTCCCGTCAAAGACAGGCCTTTTGCCGCTTTCGAGAATTTTAATCCATCCGCCGAAAGAGACCTGGCAGGCGATGAGCCAATTGAGGTTTCGGTGATTGCGGAACTGCCGGTGATTTTGCATCAGAATCAACAACAGGTTGAAATGGAAACTGTGCTGAGACGGGTCATTCTTGATGATAAAAACTACCGTCAAGGCATTGTAAGTCTACAGAAATTCATCTCTTCTGCATCGCCTGTCGGCAGAGGATCGAAAATCCTGGCCATGTCGAATATGCACAATTTTGATAAATCAATGGCTGCTCTGGCGTTGGCCCGAAAACTATCGGCGGAAAATCATTCGGTTTTATTGATCGACTCTGATTTTCAGATGCAAAATCTCTCTCGCTCGCTCAATTTGATGGCTTTTGATAGTATCGCTG
>CAZJUF010000170.1:0-6898 GCA_964549055.1 uncultured Hyphomicrobiales bacterium
GATGTCCACATCAATGTTGTGCGCTGATATCAGCGGTTGTGATGTCTCTTTGTGGCTCATCATTATCTAGGCCGCACAACAATGGGCGCAGACGCCGGTTACCTCAACCACCGGCTCATCAACGCTGAACCCGGCCTTGCCCGCAGCTTCTTTCAAGGCGTGGGTTACCGCAGGCAATTCGAGCTCACCGACGCCGCCACAGGCCTTGCAGATCAACAATTGCACCGGATTTTCCCCGTGGCTGTGATGGCAGGCGATGAAAGCATTGAGGCTGGAAATCCGGTGGACCAGGCCCACAGACATGAGAAAATCGAGCGCTCGATAGACAGTTACCGGAGCTGCGCGCTGACCCCGCTTTGCCATCACTTCCAGAACATCGTAAGCACCGGTGGCCTTATGGCTGCTGCCGATAATTTTTAAAATAGCGAGACGTTGCGCCGTTAATCGCACGCCTGCCTTGATGCACAGTTGCTCGGCATGGCGCACAAGTCTGGCGACACACCTTTGGTGATCATGTTCAGGTCTGGGAAAAGAGCCGGATGTCATGGCACGGCCACCTTCGTTTTGAATTATCAAAGTATGTTTTGTAATGTTATACTATTACATTTGTTATTTCAATTCAAACCTTGATTTTCATCGTTGCGGCTGTGAATGTGGTTTGCTTTTAAAAAAAAGAATAAACAAGGCCACACATGAAAGAGCTGTACAATCTACCCTTTGAAACCGATGCCGGAATTGCCAGCCGCGCCGCTATTGGCATCATTGTGCTAGCCAGCGACAGTACACTGGAATTTGAGTTCAGGCAGATTTGTGATCTGCCCGGCGTTGGCCTTTTTCATAGCCGGATTTACAATGACAACACGATTACGCCGGAAACCCTGAAAGCAATGGAGGCGGGCATTACCCAAGCGTGTGATGTTATTGTGCCGGGATGCCCGCTTGATGTGGTTGCTTACGGCTGCACGTCGGCATCGATTGTCATGGGCGAGGATCAGGTTTTCGAACTGATACACAAAAGCCGCCCCGAGGTTCAATGTACAACGCCGGTAACGGCGGCATTCGCTGCTTTTAAGGCATTGGGTGTTAAGAATATCGGCATTCTCACACCCTATCGCGCTGATGTTAATTCAAAGGTCAAAGCTTACTTTGAAAAGGCCGGGTTTAATGTGCCGGTGTTTGCTTCTTTCAATGAGGAAAATGACCCGACGGTTGCCCGCATCAGCCCCAGTTCAATCAGGGCTGCGGTTTTGGAAGTGGGTGAACACGCGCAAGTTGAAGCGGTATTTGTCTCTTGCACCGCTTTGCGGCTGGTGAATAGTGTTGCAGAAATTGAAGCCGAGTTGGGCAAACCGGTAACATCTTCAAACCATGCTTTGGCCTGGCATTGTCTGCGGCTGGCCAATGTGCCCGACGCGCTGCCATATGGGCGTTTGTTTTCTCTATAGGATAAGGTTAAATCTGAACTATGACACCTCCCCGGATAAAAGAAAATTTCAGTACCTCGCAAGTGATCCGCAAAACCGTTTGCCAGTCATCGGGCGGGATTGTTGCAGCCCAGCACCGTGTTGCCGCCGAAGTCGGCGCGCGGGTTTTAAGCACGGGCGGCAATGCTATTGATGCAGCCATTGCCACCTCATTTGCCATTGGCGTGGTGGAGCCGTGGATGAGTGGTCTTGCCGGTGGCGGTGCCATGGTGATTTATGACGCCAAAAAGAACAAAACCCACGCCATTGATTATGGCATGCGCTCACCCAAAGCCCTTAACATAAAAGACTATCCGTTAAGCACCGGCACGGCCAATGATCTGTTTGAATGGCCGCAAGTTGAAGGCGAGCGCAATCTGCATGGTCCCGGCTCGATTGCGGTTCCCGGTCTGGTTGACGGCGTGCGCATTGCCCATGAAAAATTTGCCACCAGACCGTGGGCTGAACTGGTGCAACCCGCTGTCGATCTGGCCACAGAAGGTCCGATACTCGACTGGTATTCGTCTTTGCTGATTATGTGTGCGGCACGACAGATCAATCTTTATGATACGTCGCGCGAGATATATTTCCGCGATGGTTTTCCGATTATTTCCCAGTGGACGGCAGCGTTTGAAGATCATCTGGATTTCTCGCAACTGGCACAAAGCCTGAAACAGGTAGCGGAAAAAGGGCCGCGTGAGCTTTATGATGGTGATCTTGCCCGCGCTATTGTCTTAGATGTGCAAAAGCTTGGTGGCTGCCTTGGTGAAGAGGATCTGAGCTCATACCGGGCAACGCTTGTTGACCCGTTAGACATCAAGTATCGCGATGCGGTCATTTCCGTGGTTCCGGGCCTGACCGCCGGGCCGACGATGGCACATACATTGGCGCAACTTGAACAAGCCATCCCAAATCCCGGCGACGCTCCCGATGCAGCCATGTTTGCAGCTTATGCAAATTCCCTGCAAAAAGCCTATGCCAACCGCCTTGCCACCATGGGTGACGTTGAAGGCGGGCGCGGTGAGACCTGCACCACTCATTTCAACGTTGTCGATAGCGATGGCAATATGGTGTCGATGACCCAGACGCTGTTGTCGTTGTTTGGCTCCAAGGTCACCTTGCCGTCCAGCGGTATCTTGATGAACAATGGCGTCATGTGGTTTGATCCTGCACCGGGCAATCCTAATTCGCTGGGGCCGGATAAAAAATGCCTGATGAATGTGTGTCCGGCAATTGGCCACAAACAGGATATGTCATTTGCCATTGGTGCATCGGGCGGGCGCAAAATCATGCCGGCTGTTATGCAACTAAGTTCGTTTCTGTGTGATTTTGATATGGATTTGGAACAGGCCTTTCACCACCCGCGTATTGATATGAGTGGCGGCGGTGACGTGGTGGCGGACCTGGCCCTTGGTGAGGAGGTTCACCAATTGATTGGCCGGGACCACCCGCTTCAACCGGCACGGCGACTAAGCTACCCCTATCACTTTGCCTGCCCCAGCGCGGTTTCTCGCAAATCAGGGGGAAATTTCGGCATGTCGGAAATTATGTCACCTTGGGGTGATGCCATTGCTGAGGACGGGCTTTAAATCATATTGCCCTATCGAATCATAAAACCCCCCTTCGTCATTCCCGCGCAGGCGGGAATCTTCTGTCGGCATTGCCACAGCGCACTGCCAGTTGCGTTATGTGATTGGTACTGACCCGGAGGATATAATCCCGGCGCTGCGCCGTCACCTTGATGCTCAAGGCTTTGAATTGGTTGATTTGGAACAGGCCGATAAGAGCTGTTTTGCCTAATTCGGGTGGCTCTTTGCCCCATGATGTCTTTGTCGATATTTTAGGCCTGCCGACCTTGTGGATCCCGCATTCTTACTCGGCGTGTTCTGGCGGCTGGGTGAAAGCGGCGGTCCTGACCTCAAGTAATTTTCGCGCAATTGACACGGATCAAAGTAGCTTTGGCGGGTGAATGCCACAACTGGGCCATGGACAATAATTTGCTTGAATATGCCCGTATGGCGGTGCCGCGATATACGAGCTATCCAACCGCGGTGCAATTTAACGATGGTGTCGGGCCAGGCGATTATCTTGGCTGGCTCGGAGAAATTACGCCTGAAAAACCGATCTCGCTGTATATTCATATTCCTTTCTGTCAATCGCTTTGCTGGTATTGCGGCTGCAATACCACTGTGCCCAATGGTTACGACCGGGTGGCGCGATATCTGCTGGCGCTGAAGACAGAAATTGAAGTGGTTGCAGAAAAAATCAACGGTGAAGTGACGGTAAGCCATCTGCATTTTGGCGGCGGCACGCCTTCTTATCTTGAGCCGGAACATTTCGAGCAACTTTGCGCCTTGCTGAAGAACAGTTTTAATTTTCTCGAGAATGCGGAACTTGCCGTTGAAGCCGATCCGCGCACCTTGTCACCAGAGATTATTGCAGCTTTTTCAAACAGCGGGATCTCGCGGGTGAGCCTCGGCGTTCAGGACTTCAATCCCAAGGTTCAGGCGCTGATCAATCGCATTCAATCACAAGACATGGTGGCGCGGTGTGTCACTCAGCTCAGGGTTAAAAATATCACCGGCATTAATTTTGACCTCATGTACGGGTTGCCGGGACAAAGCGTTGAGACGGTTAAACAAACAGCTGTAACGGCCGCCGGAATGAGACCGGATCGCATTGCGGTATTTGGTTATGCGCATGTGCCCTGGTTCAAAAAACATCAACGCGTTATTCGCACCGAATTATTGCCAGACATTGAGCAACGGATGGAACAGGCCGATGTGATTGCCCAAACGTTACAGGAAAACGGCTATATTCGCATTGGTTTTGATCATTTCGCCCTGCCGGAAGACCCCTTGTCAATCGCACAGGCAGATGGGAGCCTGCGCCGGAATTTTCAGGGCTACACGACTGATATTGCCGAAACACTTGTCGGCTTTGGGGCATCTTCGATCAGCACCATGCCCCAGGGGTATTGTCAAAACTCCCCCGATCTTGGACAATATACCGCGCGGCTTGAAAACCGGGAACTCGCTATTGTGCGCGGCCTTGCCTTATGTGACGACGACATATTGAGGCGCGATGTTATCAACACACTCATGTGTCATTTTAGCGTCGATGTGGAACAGGTTTGCCTAAGCCATAACAAAGCGCCTGACGCGCTCGATGATTGTTTTCCCGCACTCAAAACACTTGAACGCGATGGTCTGATACAGCTGGACAGACGCCAGATCACAGCGACACCAAAGGGCCGGCGCTTTATCCGCAATATATCCGCGTGTTTTGACCAATACCTGCAACAGGACACTGAAAAGCACTCTCTGGCCGTTTGATTGTATCCTCACCGGTTCTTTGGGTTTAGGATCCATGTGGGTTTGGCGCAACTGTATGAGGGATCGTCATGGGCAGAAAAATTGTCGTTATCGGTGCCGGGATAATTGGAGCGTCAATTGCCTATCATCTCAGCAAGAGCGGAGCTGATGTAACGGTGATTGAAAAATCAGCGCCGGCAAGTGGTGCTACAGCCACGTCATTTGCCTGGATCAATGCTAATTTTACCGAAACACCAGAATTTTTCGCCCTTAGAACGGCAAGCATTTCCACCTGGCAGACCCTCGAAAAAGAAATGGATCATGCTGACTTCAAGGTCCGCTGGGGCGGAAGCCTGAGTTGGGGAGACAGCAACGCGGAACAGGCGAGCCGGGCCAAAGCATTAACAGAGCTAGGCTATCGCCTTAACATTGTTGGTCCAGCGGAGTTTTCAGCACTTGAGCCCGCCCTCAGGCCACCTGAAGGTGATTGCCTTCACGCGCTGGACGAAGGAGCCATTGACCCCGTCAGCGCCACCAGAGTTTTGCTGCAGGCGGCAGCCGGGCACGGTGCCAGAATGATCTATGGCTGCGGTATCGATCAGCTATTGATGCAGAATAACCGTATTACCGGTGTTGCCACACCGTTTGGCGAGATTGCCACTGATGAGGTTGTTGTTGCTGCTGGAGTTTGGAGCCACGACCTTGCGGCACAGGCGGGAGTTGGCCTGCCCATGGATAATTCTTACAGTATTATTGTTCGCACCACGCGGGCCAAGCCGCTGATATCGCGCGTCATTCTTTCGCCTGATGTGCATTTTCGCCAGGATCTGGATGGGTCGGTTATTTTCGCGGAAAGTTTCAGTGGCGGTGAAATTAGCGGTGATCCCTCAAACAGTGCCGCCAAAATCCTCAAACTTCTCCGGCACAGGGTGCCTGATCTGGGGCGCATTGAAATAGAGAATATCTATGTGGGCAATCGCCCTATTCCAGCAGACGGTTTTCCGGTAATCGGGCGAGCGTCCAGCGCGCAAGGGCTTTATCTTGCGACCATGCACAGTGGCATTACGCTGGCACCCATCGTTGGCAAACTGGCCACGAATGAAATTTTGAGCGGAGCGGACGAGGAAATGCTTGCACCTTATCGCCTGTCACGTTTTCAATAGTTACATTACCAGACGCGGCAAATCTGTGATGCCGACATCGTATCCCGCCTGATTGAGCAAGGTGCTTAGCTGGCCGCGATGGTGGGTTTGATGGTTAAAAATCTGCGAGACCAGCAGCCAATGCGGCTGAGTGCGTTGTGTACCATCAATAGTTGTGGTCCAGGTCAAATCAGTCACCAGCCATTCGTCGGTCATTTCTGCCGTCCACTGGCAAATGTCCGCATCAAGGTCAACTCGGGCTTTAGCCATTTCATCAAAATCAGCAAACAGTTCGCAGCCGATTTTCACCAACGGATACTCCTTAGTGGCCAGACGGTTCATCCATGCCCGGTCACCGAGGAGAATGTGATCGAGGGTGCCGTGGATGGATTTGAAATAGGCACCGCGATCCTGTTTTCTGTCATCATCGGAAATTTTCGAACAGATGTCGTAAATTCCTTGATTCATAACCTGATTGTATTGGGCAAAAGCCTGATATTGAGCGGACAGTGTCATCGCCCTAAATCGCCAGGTATTCGTTGCGCAGTTCTTCGCTGTCCAGCATTTCCTGAGCCGTGCCGCGAAAAGCGATTTCGCCGGTATCAAGAATGATGGCCTTGTCAGCCAACCTGAGGGCGGCAACAGCATTTTGCTCAACCAGTATTGTGGTAATGCCCAGTTCCTTGATATTTTGCAAAATGCGTTCTATTTCCTGAACTATTATCGGGGCAAGGCCTTCATAAGGCTCATCCAGCAACAGCAGTTTAATGTCGCGGGCAAGAGCGCGGGCAACGGCCAGCATTTGCTGCTCGCCACCGGAAAGGGTGGTGCCTTCCTGCTGACGGCGTTCGGCAAGACGGGGGAAATGATCGTAGATCTTTTCCAGCGACCAGCCGATGGGCTCGGCAATCTGTGCCAGCTTGAGGTTTTCCTCAACACTCAAACCACCAATGATACAGCGATCTTCCTGCACCAGAGC
>CAZJUF010000171.1:0-6866 GCA_964549055.1 uncultured Hyphomicrobiales bacterium
GCTGTTGGTGGCGGGTATCACAGTTCAGTTGGTGTGGCGGCAAAGGATGTTTCCAATGCGCGTAAAATTCCCACTGTATTTGCTGAAACCTGGAATGACACCATTACCGGTGACAAGCAGCAGTTTATTTTCCGTATCGCACCGTTAAGCTCGTGGGCTTCCGCCACGCTGTGGAAAGCAGCGCTTCGGGTTCCCGGCATCAAGAAAGTTGCTATTGTTACTGAAAATACCGATTATGGCATTCCTGCTGCCGCCGAAACCAAAAAAGGCCTGGCATCTGGTGGTGTTGAAGCCGAGATTTTCGGCGTCGATATCGGTATGCAGGATTTTTCCGGTATTGTTGAGCGTGTAAAAGCCGGCAAGCCTGATTACATCATCGTGCTGAATACCGGTGAAGCTGGTTATAACTTTGCCCAACAGGCTGCGGATGCGGGCATTGGCCCACAAGATATACCTTTCCAGGCTGGTCAGGTTGCACTTGAAAGTAAAGCCTGGTGGGAAAACGTGCCTGATGGCAACATGGCATTCGTACAGCGTATCGGCACCCCGGTGTCTACCTGGAATGACAAGGCCAAAAAGCTGAACAAAGACTATAAAGCCAAAACCGGCAAGGATGCGATTGAGAGTTATGCGCTTGAAGCATATGATTCAATTTCCATTCTGGCTCAGGCGATCAATGAAGCCAAATCAACCGACGGTGAAAAGATTGTCACCGCGCTTGAAAATATCTCTCATGATGGCACATTAGGGCGGATTTACTTCCCCTATGGAGCCAAGAAAGATCCAAGTGTTGATGGCAAAGGTGACGAGTGGTGGCATCAGTGGCCCGATCCTGCCATGACCATGATTCAGTACCAGAAGGAAAACCAGAGTTCGACAGATGCCCCGATCATCTGGCCGGATGCGTATAAATCTGGTGATGCGATCTACGTGAAGTAACGCTAGATTGTCTTTAACAAATGAAACTCAACCGGCGGTACTCAGCACTTTTTGATACCCGCCGGTTGAGTTATTTTAAACGTCATAATATTCGATAATACAGGTGGGGTGAGGCTGTGGATTTTCCGGTCATCTTTTGGGGTGTGTTTGCATGGATGATTTCCTGGGGTGTTATCGGCAGCGTTGTAACGCGCCGGGTTTACCTCAATAAAGATCTTGATACGTCAAATGCCGGTATGGTCGGCTCAATGCTCGGAGCCTCTACAGGGCCCGTCGGTTTAATACTCTTATGGGTTAAAACACCTCCCATCACTTCGCGCATGATGCTGTTTCCCTCGCTGGCCGCTGTGGGTGTTTTCATGGCTGCCTTTGCCATTGCAGACCCGAATAATCTGTGTGTTGTCAATGGCTCGTTTGTGGCATCACAAATTTCCAACGGTTTGATCATAGGTATTATCTACGGGTTTATGGCTCTTGGGCTGACCCTGATTTTCTCTATCCTCGGCGTTGTCAGTTTCGCCCATGGCGAGTTTTATATGATCGGTGGCATGATCACCTATTTTGTCACAACCGTGTGGTTTCCCGGTATCAATCCGATGATCGGCATTGGGATTGCCTGTATTGCCACATTTGCAATCGGTGCGACATTCGAGCGCTTGTTCCTGACGCCTATGTATAGTGGCAAGATCGGCCGCCCGGTTGAGTACGGCATTTTGATTACATTCGGTCTGGCCTTTACGCTGCAGTATTTTGTTCAGGCACTTGTGGGGGCAAACCCGGTTAAGGCCAAACGCTTTTTTGACTTCCCCCGCATACGGTTGCCGGATGCAGCTGACCCCTGGTTGATTAAAACCAGCCGTGGAAACCTGGAGCTGTTTGATACAATTTCAATTTCAAATCCCCGGTTTACGGCAGCGATCATGTGCATATTGGTTTTCATCGCCCTGATGTACTTCCTGCGCCGTACCTGGACCGGCAAGGCCTTGCGTGCGGTGAGCCAGGATCGTGAAGCCGCCGCTATCGCCGGTATAAATCCCGACAGAATGAACATGCTGGCTTTTGCTCTGGGCTCAATGATTGCCGCTCTGGCCGGTTCCATGCTGGTTCAGGCCTTCTCCTGGTTGCCCCAGGTTGGTGCCATTCCCGCCATGCGCTCCTTTGTGATTGTTGTTTTGGGAGGGCTGGGGTCGATCCCGGGAGCTTTTCTTGGCGGCGTCATTGTCGGGCTGGTGGAAGCGGCGGGAACGGGGTGCATCCCCGATGCCCAACAGGCTGCCTCTTACATTCCTGCTTATGGCATGTTTGTTTTAATTCTGACTTTGTTGCTGAGACCGACCGGCCTTTTGGGCCGTAGATTCTCCAGTGCAACACATGGGAAATTCTGATGCTTAAAAAAACACATGCCCCCCAAATGATCGGACTGGTGCTGGTGATTTTCTTCGCGCTGTTCCCGCTTGTCTATAGTGCCAATGATTACCCTTATATCATGCACATCTTCATTACCGGGTTTTTCTACGCCATATTGGCGTCGAGCTGGTCGATGCTGGCGGGTTATGCCGGGCAGTTTTCTTTCGGCCACATGGGTTTTATGGGCATTGGTGCCTATACGGCGGCGTTGGTCAGCCACTACTTCTATATGTCCCCGGAACCCACTAATTTTTGCACGGAATTTGCCATTGGTGACAGTTACCTTATTATCCTCAATCCCATTGGCATTACTTCATCCACTTTGGCTCAGGACTGCCTCAAACAAGCAATGGAAGTCTGGAATGGCAGTGTTGAAATCTCACCCGTGCCGGTGTGGCTCAGCATCACTTTGGGAACCCTCATGGGAGGCATTTTCGGATTTTTGGTTGGCGCCCTGGTATTGCCTTTGCGCGCTGCATATCTGGCTTTGTTCACACTTGGATTTTCCGAAATTTTACGAGCGGTTATAAGCGCTGAAATTTCGATAACCCGGGGACAGGCAGGAATCGAATTGAGGCAACTGTATGAAGATGGCATTACTTTGTTTGGCCGCAACTATGAGAAAATAGACAAATTACCGGCTTATTATTTTATGTTTTTCTTGTTGCTGTTTTGCCTGGGAATTTTGGCACTGCTGGCGAATTCCAAGTTTGGCCTGTTTGTGCGTGCGCTGCGCGAAGACCAGGATGCTGCTGCTGCCCTCGGCGTCAACACAACGCGATACAAAGTAATGGTGTTTGTTATCACCTCGATGATGGCGGCAGCTGCTGGTGCGGCAATGGCGCATTACGTTGGAATTGTTTCGCCAAATAATATCGTTATTCTGCAAATGAGCCTGGTGGTTGCCATGGCGGTAATTGGTGGTGTTGAAAATTTTGTTGCTGCGGCAATCGGGGCGATACTTCTTGAGTTCATGCTTGAAATGTTGCGCAGCAGCTTTGTCGTCGGACCGATTGAAGTTGATATGACGACCTGGCGATTGGTGGTGTTTGGTGTGTTGTTGATGTTGACATTGCGGTTTTCTCCCAAAGGCTTGTTGATGCCGATAATTGAATATTTCACCCGCGGTCATATTGCTAAAGAGACAGTTGCACAAAGGGACGATCCTAAGATGGATGATGCCTCCAGCGCGGAGGGTTCGCAGTGATTGAGCTTTCAGTATCAAAATTGAACAAACGCTTTGGCGGATTGCACGTTCTCAAGGATGTATCTTTTGACATCAAGGGGCCGGAGCTGATCGGGCTTATCGGTCCAAACGGAGCGGGAAAAACCACGCTGACCAATGTACTTGATGGTGCAATCAAACCCAACAGCGGCACGGTTTATCTCAATAATCAACGCATTGACCAGTTGGAGCCGTTTCAGGTGGCCAAGGCTGGCCTGGGGCGCACGTTCCAGGTGACGCGGTCCTTCCGCCGCATGTCGGTGCTTGAAAATCTCTATGTGCCGGCACTGGCGCTGGGTACAGAACATTCAAAAGCTGAAATACATGAGAAATCCATGGAAGTTCTGGAATTTCTGACCATGGAACACTTGCGCAATGAATACGCTCAGGCGCTTTCGGGCGGGCAGCAGAAATTACTTGAGTTGGGACGGTTATTGATGCTCAACCCGCAAGTGATCATTCTTGATGAACCGTTTGCCGGGGTGCATCCCTCGTTGATGAAGATTATCTACAAATACATTGAGCGGGTAAATGACCAGGGCACGGCGATCATTTTAATCAGCCATCAGATGGATTCAATTTTTTCTCTCTGTCATCGCCTGCTGGTGCTGAATTATGGTGATCTGATTGCCGATGGACCGCCAGAAGAAATCAAACGCGACCCGGCGGTCATCGAAGCTTATCTGGGTATTGATGAAGATGAAGAAGATGAAAAAGAGGGGCAGGCATGACTGACATAGCTGATGTTCCCGCCGTTCTTGAGGTGAATGACCTGGATGTGGGGTATTACAAGGATCTCAATATTCTCCAGGGCTTAAACATCAAGGCGCGCAAAAACCAGATTACGGCCATTCTCGGCGCCAATGGGGTTGGCAAGTCAACGGCTTTGAAAGCGATTTTTGGATTTTTACGCCCCAATGCCGGCACCATTACGCTGGACGGCGAAGATATTCTCGATGTGCCGACACACAAACGCATTCTCAAAGGTCTGGCGTATATTCCTCAGCAACCCGGTGTGTTTAAAGACATGTCGGTTGAAGAAAACCTCACGTTGGGGGGCTGGACTTTCCGCAAAGACAAAAAGCAGGTGGCCGAAAAAATCGAAATCAACTACGAGCGGTTTCCGGTATTGCGTGACAAGCGTAAACAGATAACCGGCGAACTTTCCGGCGGACAGCAGCGTATGGTTGAGATTGGCCGCACGTTAATGGCCGAGCCGAAAATGCTGTTGGTGGATGAACCAACGGCGGGTCTGTCAAAGATGCTGGCGTCAGAAGTTTATGAAATGCTCACAGCGCTTGCCACTGAAGACCACCTGAGCATTCTCATTGTTGATCAGGAAATTCGCCAGGCTCTGAAAATTGCCGATTATGTCTATGTTCTGGAATTGGGTCGAAATAAATTTGAAGGCCCGGCTTCTGATTTTAGTGATCTGGAAAAAGCATTCTGGGTCGGCTGAGTTTAAAAAATCTACCTGATTGTACGATCTCCTGAAGTTTTAAGATTTGGTTTTTCCCCATGGCCGAACTGATTGAATTGCGCAAGCCCTACCTGCTTTTTGTTGGCGATGCAGAAGATACCATGGTGGCAAAAACAGCCGCCGGTATTGCCTATTGGCGCCCGGAAGACAGTTTGGGGCAAATGCGACTGACACCGGACGCAGTCGATATCGGCCTGCCGGATATGGGGGTTGTTGAAGCCGCCAATGCAGGGGCCGGTACCATTATCATCGGTCTTGCACCGGTGGGCGGGAGCTTGCCGGAAAGCTGGCTTTTGATCTGTGTGGCAGCGCTTGAGGCGGGATTGGACATTGCCAGCGGTCTGCATACGCGGCTGGGCGAAATTCCTGAAATTCAACAGGCAGCCGAGCGCACGGGGAGAAAAGTTGTCGATGTGCGTGTGCCACCGGCAAACCTTCCCTGTGGCACCGGCGTCAAATTAACCGGCAAGCGCGTTTTAACCGTTGGTACGGATTGTTGTGTGGGCAAGATGTATTCGGCTTTGGCGATAAATGCGGAGCTCAAACGGCGGGGGCAAAACTCTACCTTCCGGGCGACAGGACAAACCGGAATTTTAATTGAAGGTGCCGGCATTGCGGTCGATGCGGTGGTGTCTGACTTTTTATCCGGCGCTGTTGAGGTTTTGGCTCCGGATAATGATGCTGATCATATCGACATTATTGAAGGGCAGGGCTCATTGTTCCACCCGGCCTATGCTGCTGTATCTCTGGGACTTCTGCACGGTGCCCAGGCCGATGGTCTGGTGTTGTGTCATGAACTCGGGCGCGAGGAAATAGATGGCGGTTATCCCGGTTATGCCATCCCGCCGTTAAAACAGGTCATTCAAACCAACCTTGATCTTGCCCGGCGGACAAATGCGCGGGCAAAACTTGTCGGCATTGCGGTGAACTCATCCTTGCTTGAGGCAGATCAGGCAGCGGCCCAAATGGCAGAAATTGAGCAAGAACATCAAGTTCCTGTGGTTGATCCGGTGAGAACCGGGGTGGCAGCGCTGGTGGATTATCTGGAGAAAAATATATGAGACAGGTGAAAATAACCGCTGAGCAATGGCCTTTACATGAGCCCTTTATCATTTCACGTCTGGTGCAGGAGCAGGGCGAAGTGGTGGTGGTTGAAATTTCCGACAACGGATTTGTCGGGCGCGGTGAATGCGAATATGCCGATATTTTTTTCCCCGGACGCGCAACCGTTATACAGGATATCGAAGCTGTTGTGAGCCACATCGAGAAGGGCTGTAGTCAAACAGACTTACAAGAGTTGATGCCGGCGGGACCGGCACGCAATGCCATTGATTGTGCCTTGTGGGATTTGCAAGCCAAACAAACCGGGACACCGATCCACCAACTGGTTGGTCTTGATGCACCGATGAAACCGGTGACGACGGTTTTTACCATCTCTTTGGACAGCCCGGAAAAGATGGCAGCCGATGCAAAAGCCAATCGCCATCGCCCGGTGTTGAAACTGAAAATCGGCCGCGATGGTGATCCTGAACGCGTTGCCGCTGTGCGCGCAGCGGCGCCTGATGCGCGCATTTCAGTGGATGCCAACACCGGTTGGAGCGAAGCGCAACTTTTGGAGTATATGCCCAAGCTTGCAGCCCTTGGCGTCGAGTTGGTCGAGCAACCGTTTAAACCCGGCGAAGATGATGTGTTGTCGGATTATAATGCCCCCATTCCTCTGGCGGCAGACGAAAGCTGCCTGAACCGGGCATCGCTGCCGGGCCTTGTGGGTAAATATGAATTCGTCAATATCAAACTGGACAAAACCGGTGGTCT
>CAZJUF010000172.1:0-6843 GCA_964549055.1 uncultured Hyphomicrobiales bacterium
CCTACAGAATATTTGCCGTCATCATCAACACTCGCCGCTGGAGAACAATGAAAACCGACATTGCAGCGCTGCATCAGCCCTTCGGGCATATCCTCGCCATCATCAAGGATGCGCTTGTAGACTTTTTCACGTCCCGTCATGATCAGGCCATCGAGATAGACCACCGTGCCAATTTCCAGTGCCGCCAAATCTTCATCGCTGATCGGAACAGATAATCTTACGGTTTTCATGCGCTCACCATTTCCTGCCATTCGACAGTATTCCTTCTCATGTAAGGTGTGAACCAGTTGGGGTCGGTGCGGTGTTCAATACGCCCGTCATTATAGATGCGAACGCTTGCCCGCCTTGACGACAGGCAGAATGAATGCACACTCATCGGCATACCGCCGGTATGAGTGTAGCCAACTTCAATATGGCAATCGACCACCATGGATGAACCAACAAACCCCATCGCCCCCATGCCAATGGAGTTTCCCATTATTTTAAGCTCTTCTTCCAAAGCTGCAATTTCTGGATCAGGATTTTTATTACCGACAATTCGCAAACATGCCGCCTGCTTACCCAGCACCATACATGTGTCTTTGGAGCCACCCAGCCCAATGCCAACGATGGCAGGCTGGCACGCCAGGCCGCGCTTGCCAAAGGAGATCATCACATCAAGAAAGAAGCGTTTAATCCCGTCAATTCCGTCGCCCGGAAACAGCATGCGATAGTCCGTACCAAACAGCCCGCCCTTGTGTACGGTGGTAATCTCAACCCAATCGGCATCAGGTTCGAAACTGTAATCAATTTCCGGTGCATTTATCCCGACATTATTATTGTTGTCCTGACGACTTATCGGGTGCACACGGTTGGGCCGTAACGGCACATCCTGGGTGGCGCGGGCAGTGGCCTGCCGCAACACTTTTTCCAGCGCTATAAATCCACCCTCGATCAATGCCTCGTTACCGGCCTTGACGTAATACCTCGGCAAGCCTGAATCCGCGCACATCGGGCGGCGGTCTTCACGCGCTGCGTCATAATTTTCCAGCATGGCTTCAAGCACAAAATAAGACAGGTCGCCCTTTTCACCCTTTTGCATGCCACGAATGCCATCTTCATAATCTTCAGGAATGTCTATCGCCGCCTTGAGCATAATGTCGTAAGCAGCCTTTTCAATTTGCCCAATTGCTATCATCGTTAAAACTCCTTGCCCGGTGCCGCTATCGGGTCATCGCCAATCAGCGATTGACCCGGCCTGACAATGGTAAATTCCACCGGCTCTGTTGCCACCTGCATCTGATTTTCTTTCAAACTGACGCAGGTAAAGCGGGATTTTTCCAAATCTCCCGTTTGCGGAAAATCTTCACGAAAATGCGCCCCACGCGAATCTTCGCGCGCCAGGGACGCCTGCGCGATTGCTTTGGAAGTTACAATCTGGTTTTCCAGATTAATCCAGTCATGCCAGGTCAGATTAAAGGTCCGGGACTGATCGCCAATTCCGCAATTGTGAAGTCTGTCTTCCAGCTCATCAAGCTGCACAAGTGCAGCGTTCAAATCATCCGCATTGCGTAAAATACCGACTTTCTCCCACATCAGTGTCAGCAGTTCCTCACGCAAGACATTGAGGTCTCCGGCCGGATTATCAAAGGGTTTCAAGGCAGCCTCAATTGCGGCCTCCACCTGGGTTAGGTCAGGGTCGTGAAACCCGTCTGCCTCACCCGCAAAATCAGCCATGCTGCCCCCTGCAATTGAGCCAAAGACGGTGGAGTTGGCAACGCCGTTGCCGCCCAGTCTGTTGGCCCCGTGTACGCCACCGGTGTCTTCACCAGCAGCAAACAGTCCCGGCAGATCGGTGGAACAGTCTTCGTTAAAAACCAGCCCGCCCATCATGTAGTGCGCCGTTGGCACCACTTCGACCAGACCTGCGGCCAAATCAAAGCCGCAATCCGCGCAGCGCTCAACCATGCCTTTGAATTTGCGGCCCACTTCTTCCGCGCCCAAATGGCCCATGGAAATATAAAGCCCGTCATTGGGCGTGGTCTTGCCTTTGCGAATTTCTTCATACATGGCGCGGGAAACAATATCGCGGGTAGCACGCTCGCCGCGCGGATCGTAATCCTGCATGAAGCGCTCCTTGTCACCATTAAGCAGATAGCCTCCAGCACCACGCAAACCTTCTTCCAGCACGGTGCCGGTCATGCGCGTATCCATGCCTGCCAGCAACCCGGTGGGATGAAACTGCACCATCTCCATGTCGCGCAAAGTCAATCCCTGCCGCAACGCCATCACCATGCCGTCACAGGTCTTTTCACCCGATGGCGTGTGATAGCGATACATGGTGGGACCACCGCCGGTACCCAGCAAGACCGCCTTGGCCTTGACGAAAGTAAAGCTGCCATCACGCATGTTGATCAACACAACGCCGGCCAGCCGGGTGTTTGAAGTGTCACGCACAAAAGCTATTGCGCGATGTTCTTCCAGCCGGTTGATACCACGCGACCACACTTGTTCAGCCAATCTGTTGATGATCTCAATGCCGGTGAGATCGCCCTTGTGCACGGTGCGGTCAAAGGTTTGCCCGGCAAAGGCTTTTTGATGCACGGTGCCATCAGCATTGCGGTCAAAAAAACAACCGAACTGGTTTTCCAGTTTAGCAATGCAATGGACAGCTTCAACCACCAGCCGCCAGGAGAGATCCTGATTGTTGATCCACTTGCCACCTTCAATCGAATCCATGAAATGGCGCTCGATTGAATCACCCTCGGCAATAGCCACATTATAGCCACCCTGCACCATGCGCGTGCAGCCGCATTTTCCCAGCAAGCCCTTAACTGCAATGGTTATGTCAAGGTCCGGGTTGGCATCATGGCTGTGAATAGCCGCCATCAAACCGGCACCGCCACTGCCCAGTATCAAAATATCGGTTTCGATTGTTTTAAACTCAGCCACAATACTTATCCGTTCAATAAAAACAACAGGCCAACACCGATGGAAGCAGCAAAACTCGAGGAGATAATCAGCTTCTGGCGATCACTCCAGACAACGAATTCCATCATCAACAATCGCAATCCTCCGGCAAAATGCACCGCCAGTAAAACGATCAGCAATGTTTCCGCAGCTTTAACCAAAGGCTGGTCTGTCCAGGCTAAAAAGCCATCAAGTGCTGCATCGCCCTCAATAGCCAGCCCCAGCACCAGAAAATGAAACGGCAAAAAAACGGCCAGACCGACACCGGAAAGCCGATGGACAATAAACGCCAGATAATAGGGGTGTTGACGATGGGCAAAGACATTTTTCATGTAACCGCTCCCACAGCCCGCAAACCCACAGCGACCAGCAGCACAACCACCAGCACCATGGCAATTTCAAGCTTAAGCCCGCGCCAGGAAAACATTTCGCTGATAATATTTCTGATACCGATGGTGCCATGGATACTGGCGGCAACAACAAACAGGCCATAGAACAACATCCAGCCGATTGAGCCTTTGGTACGGCCTAAAATTTCAGCTGCACTGACACCGTTGCGACTGGCATAAATAATCACACCAAGATGGAGCAGAATAAACGGCACCATAAAAATCGCACTCAATCGTTGCGTCATATATAATTTAAGTTCTTTGTTTTTCATCTGCCGGGCCTCAAGCAAATTTCTCAAACGCCCGTTCAAAGGCCGGCTCATAAGCAAAAATCGCCGGAGTGCCACCAGTGTGCAAAAACACCAGCGTCGAGCCTTTGTCGGCCTGACTTGCCCGCGCCATAAACCCGGCCATGGATTTACCGGTGTAGGTGGGATCGAGCATCAAAGCTTCAGTGCGCGCAGCCACCAGTATCGCCTGCATGACATCATTGTTGGCCTCACCATACCCCGGTGGCAAAAACGTGTCATCGACCTCAACATCATCGTCAGACACAGGATTATCGATTTCAAGAAAATCAGCAATTTGCTGACACCGGTCTTTGATACGCGGACCCTGTTCATCCGCCCCGCGACGCACGCAGATACCCTTGACCGGTATGGAACTTCCCAGCTTGCGCAATCCAAACAACAGGCCGCCATGAGTGTTACCGCTGCCTGATGCCACCACGATCTCATCGATTTCGTAGCCCTGATCTTTTTGTTGCTGCAATAATTCCTGCGCACAAACGATATAACCCAGAGCACCCAGCGGAGCATGTCCGGGAGCCAGCGGGACAATATAGGGCTTGGCACCTTTTGATTTGAGGTCCTCGGCG
Source organism: uncultured Hyphomicrobiales bacterium (assembly GCA_964549055.1). Classification (GTDB taxonomy): domain Bacteria; phylum Pseudomonadota; class Alphaproteobacteria; order Rhizobiales; family JAJFHR01; genus JAJFHR01. The sequence goes on from CAZJUF010000172.1 coordinate 4,216, forward strand.
ATCACACCAAGGTTTTTATCAGCACCAGCCTCATCTTCTCCCTTGGAATAGGAATGAAGCGTTGCACCGAGCAATTTGTTCAACAATACATTGCCCGATGTGCGGTAATAAGGATCACTCTTGACCACACGTTCCTCAAGCTGGATATGGCAATCCATGCCCAGTTTGCGCGCAGCAGCCGCTGCCAGGCGCACAAAGTTGGATTGCACCGCACCGGTTATGACGATGGTATCGGCATTTTGCGCTTTTGCCTCGCCAAAATAAAATTCCAGTTGCCGGACTTTATTGCCGCCAAACGCCAGTCCCCCGCAATCATCGCGCTTGGCCAGCAAACTCACCTCGCCATTGTAAACGCTGCCCAGATTTGGCAGGGCACTGAGAGGGGTTGGCCCCGACATTAATGTTGTGCGCGGCAGACCTGTTAAGCGCCCGAACACAGACAGGTCGGTCTTTTGATCTTTCATATTATAATTCCCCTTTGATAAATGCGGCCGCAACCGCTCTTTTTAAGCCGGTGATGGATTGACTTGGATTGAGTGATTTTGGACAGTGCACTGAACACGCTCCTTGAGAGTGACACGCGGTACAACCGCCATCAAGGGCCACCTGTTGCAAATGCCAGCCGGTGTCAGCAACGCGTTCATCGTTTACAAGCGTCCAGGCGCGATTGAGGGCGGCTGGCCCGACATAATCCGGCGTCCACGCCACCACATCGCAGGCGGCATAACACACAGCACAACCGATACACTCTATGCCCGCATCCACCGCCACTCGCGCCGGGGATTGTGGATCAATGTTCAACATTTGTTGTGGCACTTCCTTGCCGGCAACAAAGCGACCCCCGGCTTTTTGCATCTTGTCAAAGAAAGGCGCAAGATCAGCAGCGAGGTCGCGAATATGCGGCAGGTTGCGTAAAGGAGCAATTTTCAAACACCCGTCTTCAACCACGTCACCCACATGGGTTCGACAGGTCCAGCGCGGTTTGCCATTGACCATCATGGCACAAGATCCGCACATGCCAACCCGGCAGGCAAACCGATAGGCCAGACTGGCATCAAGATTGCGCTGAATATGCGTGACCACATCAAGCACGGTTTGACTTTCCATGCGCGGCACATCGAAACTCTGGTAGCTACCATGGCCACCTTCGCCTTTAAAAACTTCTACTTTGATTGTATCAGCCATCTCGTTCCATTACCGGTTCATATTCATTTCAAGCCTCACCAGATCACCGCGATAGGTAATATCGCCAATGTAAATTGCCGTGCCTTCCTCATCACAAAGCACCCGGCGTAATCTGCCCACCGGTGCATTGACAGCAATCTCCAGGCGTTCGGCAACCTCAAAATCAGCCACGCCAATGGTCAACACCTGTCTGGCAGAAGATATTGTTATTTGATCCAGACTTTCCATTACCGGAATGATAAATTCCGCTTCAAAGCGTTTGGGTGCCAATTCGTAGCAGCGCTGGTCAAGACGAAGGCACACATCTGCGTACGCGTTGTCATCTGAGCCATGTATCCGCGAAATCACCCGATAAGCAGCCGCAGGCTTACCCAGACCGGGATCGAGGTCGAGATAACCGATTTCATCATGTACATTGATGAGTTTTGACCAGTTGCCCTCCAGGGTGCGCAAAAAAGTAGCCCAGGACGTATCAAGTGTAAGCCAGCTCGGCTTATCCCACGTGCCGGTCACAAACGTGCCGCGCCCGCGCGCGCGTTGAATGAGACCTTCGTCTTCCAGCAAAGACAGCGCCTGGCGTATGGTCGTGCGGGCAACACCGAATTCCGCCATCAAAGCCTCTATAACCGGCAACTGCTCGTCTTTTTTCCACACACCACTGGTAATACGGTGGCGCAGAAGCATTGCAGCTTGCGTGTAAAGCGGCGTATGGCGGTCTTTAAAAGCATGGCGCATGTTGAAAGGTTTTCCGTAAAGTCCTATAATTGGTACTATTAGACTTTAGGCGGCGCAAGGATTTTTTCAATTATTTTTCATCAGCAACAACTTGACGTCTGTTTCCAAGTTATTTACCTGTTTGACTACATATATGCTGCAACTGTCTGATCGAGAGAAACCTGTGAAGCAAAATCAACCTGAAAATATGCCTGAAACACTAAGCCGCCGTAAGGTTTTAGCTGGCGTCGCAGCATCCACCAGCATCGGATTGTCTGGTTTAGCGATCGCTCCCGCCCATGCATCAAAAGATACAATCGTAGATTTCATGAACCGCTCAGCCAACATTTTGCTGAAAGCGGCGCTCAACAGCTCACCCAAGGCGTTTTTGAAATTCATTATGCGCTACACCGACGTGGGCGGCATCGCCATTTACTCACTTGGCTCTTACCGGGCTGGCCTGGAAAAGAAATACGAGAAGACTTATTTTCGCGGCATGGCGCGTCACATCACGCGGTATTTCACCTACCAGTCACGGCAGTACCGGATCATCAAAGTTGATGTTGGCGAAAAAAGCTGGCAGGTGGAAGATGCCTATTATATCGACACCAAACTGACTTTGGTGAATGGTTCAACATATAATGTGCTGTGGCAGATTGTCCGCCGCGATGGTCGCTATAAGATTGCCAACGTTCGCGTATTGGGCTTCTGGTTGGCCAAGTTTCAACG
>CAZJUF010000173.1:0-6800 GCA_964549055.1 uncultured Hyphomicrobiales bacterium
GAGTGTGGCGCAGCCTGGTAGCGCACGTCGTTCGGGACGACGGGGTCGGAGGTTCAAATCCTCTCACTCCGACCATCCGCCTTCGCTGATTTTGGCAAAGCCAAAATCCAGCTACGGCGTGATTGGGTGAAACCCAATCAGCGTCGGAGCGTGCGAAGCGGATGTCACGACGAAGCCCAAAGGGCGAAGGCGGACTGTGTGAAATATGTTTACATGTCTGGCCTGAAAACATCCGTTTGTGGCTCAGGGTACTTCCTTAAATACATCGCTGTAGGCAAAAAGTCCGGGGCCGCCGCCGGTATGAACGAACACTATTGTTTCGTCTTTGCCAAAGCGGTTTTTGGCAATCAAATCAATCAGCCCGGCCATGGCTTTGCCGGTGTAGACCGGATCGAGAATTATCGCCTCTGTTTGCGCCAGCTGGTTGATGGCATCGATGGTTTTATCGTTGGGCATGCCGTATTCGGGAGCCCCGTACCCTTCGGCCAGCTCAAATGTGGTTTGAGAGGAAATACCAAGAAGTTTGGCTGTTTGGGCGGCAATGCTGGTAACTTCTGCGCGCACGCCAGCAGGGTCATGATCTATGTCGATGCCAATGCACGAAATACCACTGTCAACTCCAGCCAGGCCCACCATCATGCCTGCCTGAGTGCCGCCTGAGCCCGAGGCCAGAACCACGTGATCTACCTTGATATTCTGTTGTTTGGCTTGTTCCACAATTTCAATGGCACAATCCACATAGCCCAGTGAGCCCACCGCATTGGAGCCGCCGGTGGGGATAAAATAGCCTTTTTCACCACGGGCTTCGATAGCCGCCATGACTTCATCTGCCTTGTCATCGCGCCCCTCATCCTTGCTGCACAGGTGCACTGTGGCGCCCAGCAACCGGTCAAGCAGAATATTGCCGGAATTGCCGTAAGCAGCTTGCGTCCAGGGAACCCGCCAATCGAGCACAAGCTCACATTTCAACCCGGCTTTAACCGCTGCCGCAGCCGTCTGGCGCACATGATTGGATTGCATGCTGCCGACGCTAACAATGGTGGTGGCGGACTTTTCCAGGGCATCGCCTATGAGGAATTCGAGTTTGCGGGTTTTGTTGCCGCCAAAGGCCAGGCCGGTACAATCATCACGTTTGATATATATTTCAGGGCCATCGAGAGCGGCGCTCAGGTGTTTCAAATGCTCCAGCGGGGTTGGTCGATGGACGAGTGAAAATGTTGGAAACTGCGCCAAATCCATTGCTTGTTACCTCTGTTTGTCCGATTTTTTTTAATAAACAAGTTATCACTATACAGTGAGTTCCGTTGCGTCATCTTGTTTTCACCATACATAGTGTTTCTATTGCAATAACTGGATGGGGAGGAGCTGCAATGGCAAAGATCACTCCTGATCGGAAAACGTGTGTTGCCCGTAAAAACCTCCAACCAAAACAAGGAAATCCGACAAATGAATATTTTAAAATCTTTTGCAGTCGTTCTGGTGCTTCTGTTTTCATCAGGTTCTGCCTATGCCGGGAAAGTTGGCAGCGGCAGTTTTCCAGGTTCTACCCAGTATAATATCTCCGGCAATGTGACTGTGACCAAATCCGGTGATAAAATCACCATTACGCTTGGTAAGGGCTACAAGATGGGTGCAGCCCCTGATCCATATGTGTCTTTAGGCAAAGGCAGTCAGCCGGTATCAGGTGGCATCATCAAACTTTTGACCAAACAGGGCGGGCAATCCGTTACTTTTTCCGCCAAAAAGATCGATCTTGCCAAAGTTGATTCGGTTATCATCTGGTGCAAAAGATATTCTGTGCCGCTGGCGGTTGCAAAAATCAAATAGCCGCTTAGCTGTTGCACCTTCCAAATGAAGATTGCTAGAGTGTTTCTTTTTTAAAAAACACTGTTTTTGTTGCCTTCTGGCAATTTTCACTCGGGGGAGAATATGAACCTTATAAAAACACTCGGCCTTGCCACTCTGGGACTGACCCTGGCTTTTGGTGCACAGGCGCAAACGCGCATTACGTACAAATCAGCCAAAACCACCTCGTCATATTATCAGATGGCGGTACAGATTGCCGAAGCCATGAAGGCTGGCTCCAATGGTGCCATCATCGTCACGGTTGAAGAAAGCCAGGGCTCGGTTCAAAACGTCAAAGAGGCGGCTATTCGTCCGGGCAATTACGTTTTTACAACGCCACCGGTTCTGGTGCGTCTGGCGCAGAAGCAAAAGGCGATGTTCAAGAACAAGGGCAATCCCAGGTTTGATGACATCCGCGCCTTGTTTCCCATCCCTTCACTCACCATGCATTTCGTTGTCAGCAACAAAAGTGGTGTCAAAACCTTCGCTGATCTCGAAGGCAAAACTATTTTGCTGGGCAAGGGTTCCTTTGGTGCGCGCGAAGGGGCCAAATATCTCAAACTGTTTGGTCTTGAGGGCAAAGTGACACTGGCCAATGTGGAACTTTCCAATGCGGTTCCAGCCCTTAAAAATGGCCAGATTGACGGATTTGTTACCGCGGGCTCTTATCCCGCCCCTAACGTAATTGAGGCCGCTGCCGGCACCGGGGTCACGGTTTTAACGCTCAATGACGAGCAGATCAAAAAGAGCAAGCGCGCCCGGCTGGTTATTCCCGCTGGCACCTATGCCGGTCAGGATACCCCCATCACCACAACCTCACTGCCGGTTGTTGCCTACACCACTACCAACATGGATGACGCTACTGCCTATGCGCTGACCAAAACCTATTGGTCACAAAAAGCTTCTATGGGAAAAGGTGCAGCCTGGTGGAACGGCGTGAGCAAGGATTTGATGAAGCACATTACCGGTAAGATACACCCCGGTGCCCTGAAATATTACAAGGAAGCGGGCTTTCCCATCACTGCTGCTCAGATGTAAGCTTGGGTGATGTTCCCGCGCATAATCTGGGTTGTTCTGGGTGGGCTTACTATCTCGTTTCACCTGTGGCTGATTTTCTCCGGGCTGGTGCCCAATCTTGTCTCCCGGCCTTTGCACATGGCGTTAGCCTTGCCGTGGACACTGGTGTTTGTGGCCAAGAGCGGATTTGAACGCATTTCCGGTTTAGCGCTGGCAGCACTGGGGATTTTCAGCAGCTTATGGATTGCCTTCAATCAGTCGATGCTGGCCGATCAATACGGTTATATCGAAAATGATTTTCAGATTTTTGTCGCCATAAGCCTGCTTGTGGTGGTGCTGGAAATGGCGCGGCGCGCAATCGGCTGGCCGCTGCCGCTGGTCGCTATTGTGGCTCTGGCCTATGGGTTGTTCGGTCAGTATATTCCCGGCGAATTCGGCTATCCCGGCCTGCCGTTGCAAAGTTTTCTCGGCACGCTAACAATTTCCGAAGGTGGCATCTGGGGCAAGCTTACCGGCATTTCGGTCAGTATTGTCGCCATATTCGTTATTTTTGGCGCGGTGCTCAATGCGGGCGAAGCCGGACAGGGATTTATGAATGTGGCGGCAGCTGCGGCGGGTCGCCTCAAAGGCGGTGCCGCCAAGGTATCGGTTATCTCGTCGGCATTGTTTGGCTCAATTTCAGGCTCGGCATCGGCCAATGTCGCCTCAACCGGAGCCATCACCCTGCCCGCTATGACCCGGCTGGGTTATCCCAAATCGCTGGCGGCAGCGGTCGAAGCTGTTGCGTCATCGGGCGGGCAGATTATGCCACCTTTGATGGGGGCCGGGGCTTTTGTCATGGTCGAGCTTACCGGCGTGCCTTACACCGGCATCATGGCGGCGGCATTTTTACCGGCCTTATTGTTTTTCACTGCCGTCTGGGTTGGCATTAACGCCTTTAGTGTGCGCTACGACTTAAAAGGCCTGCCCGCTGACCAACGCCCGGCTGCGCGTGACGTTATGATTACCTCGGGCTTTTTCCTTGTGCCATTTTCGGTATTGCTGTGGGGCATGTTCATTGGTGGTTACACACCGCAATATGCTGCAAGTATGGCAATCATGGCTGGTGCCGTTTTGCTATTGCTGGATGGCCGCTTGACACTTGATTGGCAGCGCACTTTGGCGCGACTGGAACAGACCTGCCTCAATGCCGGTAAACAGGTGTCGATGATTGCAGCCATCATATTGTGCGCCTCCATCATCATCGGCATTTTAGGCATCACCGGTCTGGGCATAAAAATCACTTCACTCATTCTGTCAGGCTCAGGCGGGCAATTGTGGCCTGCCCTGCTGCTCACCGCCCTTGCCTGTCTCATATTGGGCATGGAGGTGCCGACAACGGCGGCTTACGTTATTTCCGTCTCCATTGCCGGACCCGCCCTGATCAATCTGGGACTGGAACCTTTGCAGGCGCATTTGTTTGTATTCTGGTTTGCACTGCTTTCGACCATAACACCGCCGGTGTGCGGGGCGGTGTTTATCGCTGCCGGTATGGTTGAGGAAAACTGGTTAAAGGTCGCCCTGTCAGCAATGGCTCTGGGGCTGGGGCTTTATCTTATTCCCCTGGGTATGATTGCCAACCCGGAGTTAATAAAGCTCAGCTCAAATCCGGTAGGCGCAATTTTTGCCACAATGAAAGTCGGCATCGCCCTGTCAATGGTGTCTTACGGCGTAATCGCGCCAAAACCAGCGCTCATGCGTATCGGGCTGGTTCTGGCGGGACTTGGTTTGATGTTTTTTCCTGTAGAGTTTTAGGCTTTTTAGTGGCTTTTTAGTAGCTCTCAAGCGGCGCGCAGCCTGCACTCGCCTTGCTCGTTAGTCGTTCGCTGCGCTCCTCCGGGTGAGCCATCGATAGTTTATCCTTGTGGCACCCGGACGAACGCAGTGTTGGACTAGGACCCAAGGGGTCCGCAGGCTGCGCGCCGCTTGAGCGCTACTAAAAAGCATGCAACCTGCAAACTCAAAATTACTTACCATCAAACCCAGAATGATTTGTCGGCTTCTTCGTTTGCTTGTTGGCGAGACAGGCCGACATCATCCAGTAGCCGGGCATCAAGGTTACGCAGTTCGGCACGTGTTTTAGCTCGTTTCCACCACGTCTGAACCAGGCAGGAAACCTGCCCCGTCAAATTGAAAATACCCGCAGCCAAACCGTCCTGTTTATCTATTACTGCTCCGCAAACGTCGGTTACCGAAACATCTCTGGTTTCAATTTTGATCATGTCAATTCGTCCTTTTTCTGGCGGCCTGTATTCAAGTTCTGTTTTGATTTAGGGCGAATTTGACTTTTTATCAAACGATCTTTATTGTATTTCGAATTAGTTTTTCTAATGTTTCTATTTTAGCATTGTGCCGTTATATATTGTTTTTGAACCAATTTTTTGATTCAATCGGATTACAGTAATCATTTTCGAATAAACTGGATTAATTTAAATCATGCCACGACGCTTGCCTCCCCTCAACTCTCTACGGGCTTTCGAAGCAGCGGCCCGCCATCTCAGCTTCACCCTTGCAGCGGCTGAGTTAAACGTCACCCAGGCAGCCGTCAGTCATCAGATCAAACTACTGGAGGAGCGGTTGGGAATGCCATTGTTCCGGCGGTTGAACCGGGCATTGCTGCTGACCGATGCGGGCCAGACCTTGTATCCCGCCATGAGTAACGCCCTGGATGTGATGGCGACGGCAATTGATCGTCTGCATCGCCATGACAAGTCCGGCGAATTGACGATTACGACCATGGATTCGTTTGCCGCCACCTGGCTGGTGCCACGTCTGGCGAAGTTTCAAAAGATGCACCACGATATCGATATTCGCATCACCACTTCGGATATGACGGTTGATTTCTCCCGGGAAAATGTCGATTTGGCGATTCGATACGGAAATGGCGATTGGCCCGGTGTTTTTGTTGAACCTTTGATGGCTGAAGAAATGTTTCCGGTTTGCGCCCCGTCCCTGCTGCAATCGGGTCCGCCACTCAAAACACCGGCAGATCTCAAACATCACATGTTGTTGCATGACGATATGCGCGTGGATTGGCGCATGTGGCTGATGGCGGCGGGGGAGCCGGAAATTGATACCACGCGCGGGCTGAGTTATCAGCATTCCAACCTTGTGGTCCAGGCCGCTGAACAAGGAGACGGCGTCGCTCTGGCAAGAAGTGTACTGGTCAGTAATTCCCTGGCAACCGGCAAGCTGGTCAAACCTTTCGATCTGGCCCTGCCGGTAACCTACGCATATTATGTGGTCTGTCCCCATGGCAACGAGAACAGGCCCAAAATCAGGGAGTTTCGAAACTGGTTGGCTGCAATGGCTAACGCCGACACCTCTTAAGGTGCGCCAGATTACGCAGAGTTGGTAATTAAAGCGCCAATTAAAAATGCAAACGGATTTTATTGACCAGGTTTCAAAGCCACCTTGATGAGAATGTCGGCGGCATTTCGGGCTTGTTCAGCAACACCTTCCACTCCCTGCAAATGGGCAGTCACCACCGCACCCTCTTTAAGCATCAAGAGTTGACGGGTTAATAGATCCGGGTCTTTAGCCGCTGTTTTGCCTGCAATTTTACGAAAATAGGTGAACAACAAGCGCTTGTGTTCGGCTGATGCCGCTTTGAGGGGATGGCTGTCATCCTGATATTCGGCGGACGCCTTGATAAACATGCAGCCTTTGAAATCATCACGCTCAAACCATTCACCCAATACGTCAAAGAGGGCCAGCAGCTGGTGCTCAGGCGTTTGCGCCAGTTCTTCAATGCGCTGAACCAGCCAGTTGCGAAATTGCTCATCACGCAATTTTAAAACTGCCAGTATCAAATCGTCCTTGGTGCGAAAATGCCGGTACATCGCGGTCTTGGAAACGCCTGTCAGTTTTACCAGCTTATCCATACCGGTGGCATGAAA
>CAZJUF010000174.1:0-1721 GCA_964549055.1 uncultured Hyphomicrobiales bacterium
TAAATCAGGTGGGCGAAGTCCTGACCGGGTCGATGCGCTCGTTTGGGCTTTGACCGAATTAATGCTGGCCCGCGAAGCCGGTCCACCGCGCATACGCGAATTTTAAGGCACAAGAGCAAAATTAAACGCACCGTCCCGGCCTTGAGCCGGGACCTGTCTATTCAACCGGAATATCGGCAGACCCCGGCTCAAGGCCGGGGCGGTGTGGAAAATGGGGCGGCATCTGCTCAGCTCCAATTAGTTCGATCTCGCTCCAGGATCCGTGGAATTGGCCACAGGTTCCAACTATCAGGGACAAAACTATGTTCTCATATCTACATAATCTCGGGCGATTGTTTCGCCCGGAAACACAGACGCTTGAGGCCAAGAAAAGCGCTACCGGTGGCATTTTAGCCATGTACCATCATGGCCAGCCGGTGTGGACGCCACGAGACTATGCCTCGCTGGCGCGTGAAGGTTACGCCAAAAACGCCATTGCATACCGTTGTGTGCGCATGATTGCCGAAGCCGCAGCTTCGGTTCCGTGGCTGATCTATGATGAAGGCCGCGAACTCGACACCCACCCGTTGCTTCAGCTTTTATCTGCACCAAACCCTAACCAGGGCGGGGCAGAATTTATGGAGGACTGGTACGGCTATCTACAGATATCCGGCAACTCATATCTTGAAGCGGTGAGTGTCGCTGGCGAGGTCAAGGAACTTTATGCCCTGCGCCCCGATCGCATGAAAGTTGTTCCCGGTCCCAACGGCTGGCCGCAAGCCTATGAGTACACGGTGGGTGATCGCACAGTTAGATTTGGCAATGACGGTGATGACATCGCATCGGCTATTTTACACATGGCGCTATTTCATCCGACCAATGATTATTACGGCATGAGCCCGCTGGAAGTTGCCGCCATCGCCGTCGATATTCATAATGCCGCAGGCTCGTGGAATAAGTCACTGCTGGATAATTCAGCCCGGCCTTCCGGTGCGCTTGTTTTCAAAGGCTCGGGCGGTGCAAACAATCTAACCGAAGATCAGTTCGAACGCCTCAAGAGCGAACTTGAAAACACCTATCAAGGGGCAGCCAACGCCGGACGGCCTTTGTTGCTGGAAGGCGGGCTTGACTGGAAATCCATGGGGCTTAGTCCCAAGGACATGGATTTTATCGAGGCCAAACATGTGGCGGCGCGTGAAATTGCACTGGCCTTTGGGGTGCCACCCATGTTGCTGGGTATTCCTGGTGACAATACATTTTCCAATTATCAGGAGGCTAATAAAACCTTCTGGCGCCAGACGGTTATTCCGCTGGTTGGCAAAACCGCGAAATCGCTGACCCGTTGGCTGCGCCCGCATTTCGGCTCTGAAATTCGGCTTTGGTATGACCTTGACCAGATTGATGCGCTGCATGTGGAGCGCGAAGCAAAATGGAGCCGGATTGGTTCTGCCGGTTTCCTCACCGTCAATGAAAAACGTGCCAGCGTTGGCTATGGCCCCGTTAAGGGTGGCGATAAGCCACCCACCACATCATCGCTTTGACGGAGCTTACTCAAACCTTCATCGCCAAAGGCGATTTGGCTCATCTGGCCCTGTTTTTGTGGGCCAGTTCATCTTCGGCATTACTGGTCTGGTCCCTGCGTGAGCTGGTGCGGGCCAATTGCCGTTTCAATGATTTTGTCGCCGAGATTACGCGGCTGAACAGTTATTTATCCGGGAGAATTTCATGATTTCTACCTTGTA
>CAZJUF010000174.1:1821-6629 GCA_964549055.1 uncultured Hyphomicrobiales bacterium
TTTCGCACCATCAAGGCGCGCAAAAGTGACAATGGTGCCGTGCGCCATATTGAAAAAGTCGATTTGTGGGAAATCTCCGTGGTGACTTTCCCCATGCAACCCCTGGCCCGGGTGAGCGCCGTCAAAAAGCACGGCAATTTAAGTGAAATCGATGACATCGCGTTGTCGCTCAAGGTTTTACAGGCCGCCAAAATGTTCCAGACCTCAACCCCGAAAGGATAGTAATGAAAACCGAACTAAAAGCCGCATCGCCCGAAAACAAGGCGTTGACCCCTGGCGGTAAAAACCACCAGCTCAATACAGCCGTCGATGAATTCATGCATTCATTTGACAGCTTCAAGCAAGCCAATGACGAACGCCTGGAGCAGATCGAAAAGAGTATGTCTGCTGACGTGATCACCGTTGAAAAAGTCGATCGCATTAATGCGTCCCTTGATACTCAAAAACAGCTTCTCGACGAACTCAGTCTGATGTCGAGCCGCCCACACCTTTCCGGTGAACAAACCGGTCCGCGCAGTCACGCCACCCTGCAGCATAAATCTGCCTGGGACAGCTATATGCGTAAAGGTGAAAACGCCAACTTGCGCAGCCTTGAAGAAAAAGCGCTTTCGATCCAGACAGATGCCGATGGTGGTTATCTGGTGCCGGCAGAAACCGAACGTGAAATTTCACGCGCGCTTTCTGATGCTTCTCCCATCCGCGCAATCTCAGGAGTGCGTCAGGTCAGCTCATCCGTTTACAAAAAGCCTTACACGCTGACCGGACCGGCAACGGGGTGGGTGGGTGAAACCGATCTGCGCCCTGAAACCAACTCGCCAACGCTTGCCGAAATGCAGTTCCCCACCATGGAACTCTATGCCATGCCCGCTGCCACTTCAGCACTTCTTGATGACAGTGCTGTCAGCATCGATCAATGGATTGCCGAAGAAATCCAGATTGCCTTTGCCGAACAGGAAGGCACCGCCTTCGTCAACGGTGATGGCGTCAACAAACCACGTGGTTTTCTCGACTATAACAAGGTCGATAATGGCGCGTGGAGCTGGGGCAATATCGGCTATACCGTCACTGGCGCGTTGGGTGCGTTTGCAACCACCAGTCCCGGCGATGGTCTGATTGACCTGATTTATTCGGTCAAGTCCGGCTACCGTGCCAATGCCCATCTGGTCATGAACCGGGCAACCCAGGCCGAAGTTCGCAAGCTCAAAGACGTCGATGGAAACTACTTGTGGCAGCCAGGTATTCAGGTTGGTGCACCGGCAACGCTTTTGAATATTGCCATTGCTGAATCAGAAGACATGCCTGACATCGCCACCGATGCTTACGCCATTGCCTATGGCGATTTCAATCGCGGTTACCTCATTGTTGATCGCATCGGTGTACGTGTTTTGCGCGATCCCTACAGCTCCAAACCCTATGTGCTGTTCTACACTACAAAACGCGTTGGCGGTGGCGTTCAAAACTTTGAAGCCATCAAGCTTTTGAAATTCGGCACTGCATAATTTCTCCCTGAAACTTGACAGATGGTCTCGGCATTCATGCCGGGCCATCTGTTCTTTTCAGGGCGCACAATACCAAAACGGAGAAGCAAAAATGACGGCTGTCCTGATCACCGGACCGGCGGTTGAGCCCGTGTCCCTAAGCGAAGCCAAAGCGCATTTACGAGTGGATGGCACAGACGAAGACACCCTTGTCTCCAGCCTGATTGCCGCTGCCCGCATCCATATGGAGGCATACACACATCGTGTTTTCATAACCCAGACATGGTCAATCTATCTCGATAAATGGCCGCACGATCAACCCCTGGCGTTGCCGATTTCACCGGTGCAATCGGTGACAGCAATCAATATCTATGATGAAGACGATAGTTTCGTTACAGCCAGTCCGGTGAGTTATGTGGTTGATGCTGCATCCTCTCGCCCGCGTATCCTGTGGCGCGGAACCGGGGTGCCACCGCGTCCCGGTCGTGCCCTCAATGGCATTGAGATTATTGTCAACGCCGGTTATGGCAATGATGGCACCCAGGTTCCCCAGCCCATTCGTCAGGCTATTTTGATGCTGGTGGCCCAGTGGTTTGAACACCGCGAACCCCCCACATTGAACGGGCCTGACAATGCCATGCCACCCGCTGTTGCCTCGCTTTTGAAAACATACCTTCCGGTGCGATTGTGAGGGCGGGAGAATTGCGCAGCCGACTGGTGGTTGAAAGCCCGCAACGAATTTCCGATGGCGCTGGTGGCGCTGTCACCAACTGGCTGGAAATTGCCACCGTCTGGGCCAACGTCACACCAACCTCGGCAAGCGAACAACGATCAGCCGAGCAACGCGCTGAAAAAACAACCCACAAGATAACCCTGCGCTATCGCAATGACATAGATGCCACCATGCGCTTTTCCGGCGACGGGCGGACTTTTAAAATTGAGGCCACAATCAATGAAGCCGAGCGCGACCAATGGCTGGTGTGCTTTTGCGTCGAAGGGACAACAGTGTGACAGTAAACTTGGCCATTAAAGGCCTTGAGGGATTTAAGAGAAGTCTATCGAACCTGGCACAATTAAACGGTCTCGACGCTGAACTCGAGCGTTCGGCGCAAGGTATTGCAGCAACGGCGGCACAAAACCTGAGCCGCATGGGTGCTGAAAAACCGGGTGGAAAATTAGCCTCCTCGCTCACTGTAAAATCCGGCGACAAGGAATTTTCAAAGATAATTGGTAGTGACCTCAAATACGCGAGTTTCGTCGAATTTGGAACGTTGCGTACGCCGCCCAAACCCTGGCTCGGCTCAGCACTGGCAACCGAAAAGCCCGTCATCAAAATGCGGATCGGTGATCTTTTGCGAACAACCGCTACCTCAAACACAGGTGTGAGAAACAACCCATGACCCATCCCCCCGGCCTGTCGCTGCAACAGGCGATTTTCACCGCATTAGCTGGCTCAACCGCTCTGGTCAATTACCTTGGTGGTGCAAAGATCTTTGACGATATTCCCGAACAAACTCAGTTTCCCTATATCACCATCGGCCAGTCCTCTATGGCTGATTGGAGTACCGCCACCGACCAGGGCCGCGAGCATTTGTTTCGCATACATGTGTGGTCACGCTATAGCGGCGGCACCGAGGCCCAGTTGATTGCCGAAGAAATTATTCAGGTGTTGCATGATGCAGCGCTGGTTTTGCAGGACAATATTCTGGTCAACCTGCGCTTTGCCGGCGCGGATGTTCTGCGCGACCGCGATGGCAAAACCCATCACAATATTTTACGTTTCCGCGCCGTAACCGAACCGGTTTAAGGCTTGATCTGGTTACTTCGGAACACCCGCACCGTCCCGGCTCAAGGCCGGGACGGTGCGAAGAACAGGATGACTTCTGTTCGATCCCAATTTGTCCGGTCGCGTTTTTAAACCACCAAAAACCATTCATTCATAATCCAAGGAGAGATTGCCATGGCAGCTCAAAAGGGCAAGGATCTGTTGTTGAAGATCAAGCCGACCGGCGCAAGCGTGTTTACCACTGTAGCCGGAATTCGTTCCAACCGTATCAGTTTCAACAGCGAAACCGTGGACACAACGCACGCGGAATCTGTTGGCCAGTGGCGCGAACTTCTCGCCGGGGCGGGCGTGCGCAGTGCCGGTGTCAGTGGCAGCGGTATTTTTAAAGATCAAACCGCCGACAGCGATATTCAAACCGCATTTTTTAATGGCGATATTCTCAATTGGCAGATTGTCATCCCGGCTTTCGGCACCATTGACGGGCTGTTCCAGATATCCAGCCTGGAATACACCGGGCAATACAATGGTGAGATGACCTACGAGATGGCTCTGGAATCTGCGGGCTCTCTTACTTTCACTGGAGTTTAGAGCATTGGCAAACGCATATCGTGGCGAGATTGATGCCACAATCGGTGGCAAGTCTTATCGGCTGTGCCTGACGCTGGGCGCGCTGGCCGAACTGGAAAACGCTTATGGTGAAGAAGACATGGCCGCCATTGCCGAACGCTTTCAAAGCGGGCGTCTGAAATCATGTGATGCCATCAGAATTATCGGTGCTGGCTTGCGCGGTGCGGGATACGTCGTCAGTGACAAGGATGTTGCTGCTATGCCGACCGAAGGTGGTGCTGCCGGGTTTGTCAATATTGTTGCGCGCTTGTTGCGGGCAACGTTTTCAACGCTCGATGCCGCAGAAAATCCTGATGAAACCTAAGCCCCCAAAAGGTGCCTTTGTGCCGTGGCAGGAAGTAATGGCGTTCGGATTAGGGGTTTTGCGTCTTTCCAGCGACACTTTTTGGGCCATGACGCTGCGTGAACTTGAAGCAGCCGCAAGTGGCGTCTTTGGCCCGCCCTCCTTGTGGGCAGCCCCCACAAGGAGGGAGTTTTCAGACTTGATGAAAGCCTATCCCGATGCCAATTATGAGGAGAAAATGAAATGACCGAAATGTCAGAAGGCCTGACCTTGCGTCTTGATATGGACGTCGCCCCTTTGCGAAAAAATATCAGGGAAGCCACATCCCTCGGTGTCAATTTTGGCTCAACATTGGTAAGCGCCTTTGAGGGCGTGGCCTTTCAAGGCAAAAAAGCCTCCGAGATTTTCAAAACCTTTGCATCAAGTCTTTCCAGACAGGCTTTTCGCAGCGCCGTTGCACCGTTAGGGGGCCTGTTGAACAACGCCGTTTCGGGACTGTTTTCCACCGGTAGCCAGGCGGGCGCATCTGGCAGCTCAATTATTCCCTTCGCCCGCGGTGGCGTCGTCGACGGGCCAACGTTGTTTCCCTTTAACAACAACCGTATGGGCCTGATGGGGGAGGCGGGGCGCGAAG
>CAZJUF010000175.1:0-6622 GCA_964549055.1 uncultured Hyphomicrobiales bacterium
CTCCCAGCACTGATTTTCAACTCTTGCTCAATTCGTCGATTGCCGCTTGCGTAAATACCCGTAAACCCAGCTCGGCGCGAAACCCGTGGATTTCCTTGACGTCCAGTTTGGTCAGGAACTCGATGATTTCGCGGCTGGCCACCTGTCCCGGTACAAGTATGGGAAAGCCGGGTGGATAAGGAATGATGAAGGAAGCGGAAACCACTTGCCTGCCGGCGTCCATGGCGGCCTGAATTTCGCCGTCGAGCCGGATGAATTCCCATTTGTCTTCATCATAAGCGAGGAAATAGGCGGATCGGGAATCACCTTCACCTGCTTTTCCTGCGGGATCTTTGCGAAAAACCTCGTGGAAATGTGAAAAATCCGGCAGCGGCGGCAGGTCATCGACGACTGCTTTTACATTGACTTCATGCAGACGCCGTTCGGCCGGGCTCATGTCTTCAAGCTGTTCTTCCAAATCCTTGGCAATTTTCACCAGAACTTCGATCAGATAAGCGACTGACGAGCGTGTGGTGCCGATATTGGTCATGAACAGGACTGAGTTGCGCGAAGTCTTGTTGATCTGGATACCGTATTTATCCATCAGGATATCGTTTTTAAACGTGTCACCATCCATTCCCGTATGGCCGACAAACAATGTCACACGGGTGGCATCGAGGCAGAATTCATCACCGGCCCAGGCTTCCCAGATATCATTCCAGCCATGGTCGGGGTCATAATAGCTTTCAATGCCGGACTGGCGATATTGTTCCGGCACCATATCGCCGACTTTCAGCAGCCGGAAATACTTGCATAGCAGGGGATGGGTGGAAATACTTTTGCGCAAAGTCATGGCCATTTCGACCTGTTTTTGCACCAGTTCGAAACCCTCCAGTTCGACCTGACGACGACCGACATCAAGGGATGCCAGTATCTGGTAATTGGGTGAGGTTGACGTATGCGTCATATAGGCTTCGTGAAAGGCTTCTTCGACCTTGGATTTATAATCCTGATCATGAATATGGATCATGGAACCCTGACGCAGGGCGGTCAGGGTTTTGTGGGTGGACTGGGTGGCGTAGGTTCTGATGCGCACCTTGTCCGGGTCGGGCATCAACGGGCGATCAAGACAGGCCTCAATGTCATCAAGGTCTGCTGCATCTTTGATGTAGTCTTCATATTCAAGGCGGTACTCAGAAGAGCGGTAACGCTCGCGCAGTAGCGTGGCCGAATACATGGCGGTGCGTTGTCTGTATGTGGGGCCAAAGCGGGCAAAGCCGAACCATGCTTCATCCCACAGGAATACCAGATCAGGTTTGATGGCGAGGCATTCTTCCATCACACGTTGAACATTGTAGATAATACCATCGAAGGTGCAGTTGGTGAGCAACAGCATTTTTACGCGATCAAGCTTGCCTTCCTGGCGCAAAGCCAGCAGTTGTTCCTTGATCAGCCGCAACGGCACGGCACCATACATGGAATATTCATGCAAGGGATAGCTGTCGAGATAGACCACATTGGCCCCGGCCAGCACCATGCCGTAATGATGTGATTTGTGGCAATCACGATCAACCAGCACAATATCATCGGGGCGCACCAGAGCCTGGACGACGATTTTGTTGCAGGTCGACGTGCCGTTGGTGGCAAAAAATGTCTGGCGAGAGCCAAAGGCGCGCGCGGTAAGGTCTTGCGCTTCTTTTATGGGGCCGTGGGGCTCCAGCAGGGAATCGAGCCCGCCAGAGGTTGAAGAGGTTTCGGCGAGAAAAATATTAATCCCGTAGAATTCGCCCATGTCCTGAATCCAGTGGGATTTGATAATCGATTTTCCGCGCGAAATCGGTAAGGCATGAAAAACCCCGGTAGGCTTTTTCGAATACTCCTTGAGGGCCGAGAAAAATGGCGTATTGTAACGATCATCGACGCCGCGCAGAATATTGAGATGCAGCTCGAAGAAATCTTCGCTGTTGTAAAATACCCGGCGGCAGGTTTTCCCGACTTTTCCAGCAACCTCTTCCACCGATTGATCGGTTACCAGAAACAGATCAAGTTCCGGCCGGACATGGGCAATGACATCGGCCAGAACCATGCCGTAATCACTGCGGTCGACGTCTTCTATGTGATCATAATGCGCCTGATGCAGATATTTGTTCAATACCGGCAGATCATTTTCGGAATGGAGATCAAAACCAAAGCGAATGATAACTGATTGTATGGCGTGATTGAATGATACAGCGATGAGGGCATCGTCGAAACTTGAGACAAACACCGGCGCATAGGTAAAATTATCTTCATCGCGCCGCATGGCGGCAAGTGCAGTGCGCTGGGCATCCATCTGGTTTTGGGAAAGATCATCGACAATCAGAACTTCAAAGTAGGGGCGTTTGCGCGCACGTTCAAAATCGCTGCCGGCACCACTGTCAATATTGCTGTCCTGTTCGCAGTCGCTATCTGTAATCGCATCGAGAACAATGTGCTTGCGGCGATATTCACCACTGAGCAGTGCTGCGGCAATTCGCGAGACTTTTCGGGTGAGCAGGTTGTATTCTTCCAGTTCCTCATGGCGGTTCAGTTGTTGAAATACCTGAGGGCCGGGAAAGGCCCAATAGATTTCAACCGGTGCGAGGTAGGCAATCAATTCACGCACCGTTTTGCGGTTTTGTTCAGCCTTGCTACCGCCCGCTGCCAATTGCCGGGCAGTGTTTTTCAACCGGTTCCAGGTGTCGATGCGAAATTGTGATGCGTTGTAATAATGGCTCAGTGACTTACGCTTTTTTGATTGCTTGCCTGTCTCGGCCATAGATTCCCTCTCGCCTACCCGGTTTCATTCAATGATCTTGGGGCAGTTCTCTCCCGCTTAAATTGTGACTGATCACCACGGCTCTTGTCAATGTTGTGGTCGCGTTTGGGCATTTCCAATGGTCCCAGATTGTCGAGGTAATCATGGTTGAACAAAGCATTGTCATAGACCGGAAATTCCGCGTTTTTATCTCTGAAACTCTTCAACACCTGGCCGAGACCGTTCTGGCCAACAGCGCGCTGGCGGCGCACCAGATCAAGGTCAATCTCTATGGGAATAATTTCCTCGGCACCGCGTGCCTCATAGATCGGTGTACCACCAGGACCAAAAACGCTGGAGCGGCCGATGCCGCCAGCGCCTAAGCCATTAACATCAAACACATAACACTGAAACTGAGCAGCTGTTGCGCGCGCAATGCTCAATTCAACATCGCGATCGGTGGTGCCGGTTAAAACCGGATGAAGCAGGACTTCCATTCCCATTGAACTAAGTGTACGCGTGGTTTCGGGAAACCAGATATCATAGCAGATGGAAACACCAAAGCGGCCCACTTCGGGTACATCAAAGACCAGAAATTCGCTGCCGCCGGTGACATTGGTCTCATACGGGGTGAACGGAAACATTTTATCGTAACGTCCGACAATCTCTCCGTCTGGATTGATCACCACGGCAGTATTAAAAACGCCGTCTTTACGTTTTTCAAACATTGAACCGGGCAGCAGCCAGACCTTGTGATGCGCGGCCAGTTTCTGAAAAATATCAAGTGTCGGTTCAAGAGATGGTGGATGATTGCTAATGATCGGACCAAATGCGGCCAGTTCGCTGAACACGATCATATTGACCCACGGGAAACGCACCAGCGCCAGTTCGACACGATGTTTCATTGCTTCAGCGTTACTGTGGCTGGCAGGAACATGCATCTGAATGCCGGCGATGGCGAAAGGCGTCATGTGGTCTCCTGTACGGTTAAACTTAAGCGGCAGCTCTTGTGGCTGCGCATTGAACCAGTGATGCTTCGAGCAAATCAAGACCTTCTTCAATGATCTCAAACGAGGCTGTCAGCGGCACCAGAATACGGATGGTATTGCCATATATGCCACAGGAAAGCAGGATAAGGCCATTGTCTGCTGCAGTTGCACACAGGGTTTTGGCCATGTCGGCATCGGGTTTTGCGAAATTTGTGCCTGTCATAAACTCAAACGCTATCATGGCGCCGAGATTTCGAATTTCACCAATTGGCGGCACATCATTTCGTGCGGCCATTGTGGTTAGCCGGGTGACAATTTTCTCACCGATAAGGCTGGCTTTTGAATTGAGGTCTTCTGTTGCGATAACATCGAGAACACCTAAAGCTGCCGCACAGCTTATCGGGCTGCCCCCATAGGTGCCGCCAAGGCCGCCGGGAGCGGGCGCATCCATGATTTCGCTTTTACCGATAACGCCGGACAAGGGAAAGCCGCCAGCGAGGCTTTTGGCCACAGTTATGAGATCAGGCTCAATGCCTGAATGTTCGATGGCGAAAACCTTGCCGGTGCGGGCAAATCCGGTTTGAATTTCATCGACAATCAACACAATGCCGTGGACGTTGCAAATGGCTCTGAGAGTTTGCAGAAATTGTGGTGAAGCAATGTAAAAGCCACCTTCGCCCTGCACGGGCTCTATAATTATGGCAGCAACGCGTTCGGGATCCACATCAATCTTGAACAGGGATTTGAGCGCTTTGAGACTATCGCCTTCGCTGACACCATGGATTTCCATGGGGAAAGGAATGTGGAAAATATCGGCGGGGAAAGGACCAAAACCGTTCTTGTAGGGGGTCATTTTGCCGGTCAGGCCCATGGTCAATAAAGTGCGGCCATGAAAAGAGCCGGAAAAGGCGATAACGGCGGGGCGTCCGGTGTGGGCGCGGGCTATTTTAACCGCATTTTCCACAGCTTCAGCGCCGGTGGTCAGGAATAAAGTCTTTTTAGGTGTCGGGCCGGGTGCCAGTTGGTTGAGGCGTTCGGCCAGTTCAACGTAAGCCTCATAAGGCACAACCTGATAAGCTGTATGGGTGAAGCGCTGCATTTGCTGATTAACGCGCTCCATCACTACCGGGTGGCGATGGCCGGTGTTCAATACGGCTATGCCACCGGCAAAATCAATATATCGCCGCCCCTCAACATCCCAGAGTTCGGCATTTTCGGCGCGATCGGCAAAAATACCTGTGGCGGTTGCCACACCTTGGGGAATGGCATTGTTGCGTCTGGTTTGAAGTTCACGGTTATCCATTATGAAATCCTTTCACAAGGTTGAAACGGGGCGGCGATTTGGTGGTGTTTATCTAGTGTGTGGTCGCAGAAGCCGGCGTCGCAATTTCAACTTCGGTGTTGTTTGCCGCGCTCAGGTCGATTACGGGAACGACTTCATTTACTTCAACCGGTTCTTTCACACCAAACAAGGCTTCAGCACGTTTTGCGATTTCTTTCTGGCTGACAACTTCTGTCTGACGGCTTAACACCCAGACGTGACCGAAAGCATCGATAACTTTGCCGGTACGCTCGCCCCAATATGTGTCTTCAAGTGGGAGAATTACAGTAATGTCAGCTTCAACAGCGCGCTGCCAAACCTTGTCGACATTGGAGAGATAGAGCTGAACAGCTGTTGCTGTACCGCCTAATGAGATCGGAGAGAGAATGCCAAAGGCGGGCATCTCATCGCTGACATGAATGATGGAATTGCCGATTTTCAATTCAGCGCGTAAAATTGTTATACCGTCGCTGGCGAATGTTCTGGACAGTTCTTTTGCACCAAACACAGACATATAATATTCAATCGCAGCATCTGCATTTTTGACCACAAGCATGGGTGTTGCTGTGTGGTAACCTTTAGGCATAGCGTTAATTTTACGAGCCATTGCCGTATCTCCTCATCATTGATAAATCCTAAGGTGTTGAAATAATTCGCAACACCATGTATCATGATGTAGATAATCAATCACAGAATGTCAACACCATGGATCAAGATGTAGCCCTTGGAGTAACAACAACTGTTACTCAGGCGGATTTACCCCTTTTGCGCGAGACATTGCGATTGGGGGAATATCCTGTGGTTTATCGTATTCATCGCCAGCAGCAGGGCGGTGGATTTGGTGATCAGGACAAGCATCCATACGCCTGGGGCGTGCTGGTCTATGTGGATGGGCAACTGGCGCGCATTAATTCGGCGCGTGGATTTGGGCGTGAGTGGAATGATCTTGACCGCGTTGAGCGCTGGTTGCGGACACACGGCTTCTGGTATTGGTGGACGCGCAACGATCTGGAAACCGTGGGGATTACGGGCGAGGGTTTTGAAGAAACTGAAGAACCTGTTTCGGAGATTGATAAAGAAGTTGACGTAAATGATCTTCAGCCACGGGCGCCTGAATTGCCTGCGCAATTGCCAAAATTCAGCCTTAAGTAAACAATCCGTAAACCTGTCAATTAAGCTCAATTTAATTAATTGGTGCTAAGTATTGACTTAATTGCGAACCGGAATACAGCTCCATCATTAGAATTGGAGGGTCCGGTTGAGTTTTAGTCTTCGTTAGCCGATGCCAGGTGCAGTTAAGCGAAGGAGACTGGAGCGAGCAGTATATGCAGGTTGGCCGAATGATACATGATCTCAATTCTATATAGCTGAAAACCACGAGAGACTTTGGTTTTGGCGTGAAGATCGTCGGCTTGGGAGGGCTTTGACAATTGGAACAGAATTATGCCAGACAAGAAAAAGCGCACATCAGAAGAAGTAACAACAACATTTGAAGATGGGGCCAAACCGGTCTCGCACAGCGGTGGTGAAATTTCAAACCTCCACTTCGGATCGAAC
>CAZJUF010000176.1:0-6603 GCA_964549055.1 uncultured Hyphomicrobiales bacterium
TCATCGAGCAGTTTCATCGCACCGCTGGTATCGAGACTGTTGCGCTCAATCAACAGTGTCAGAATAAGGCGTGATGATGGTGCGCCCACCGCACTCGCCAGCAGATATTCGGCAAACCGCAATACGCGAATATCGGCTTCAACCGTAGGCGTGAGTTCAATATTGTGTTCGGCGGCAAATTCCTTGAAGGAGCGCTCGGTTCTCTGCTCGCCGAGGTATCGCGCCACGGTTTCCTTAAGATCGTGAACGGTAATGGCTGTACGCCACAACCTGAACCCCGGCGCGCCGGTTGGCATATCGGCATTGACAAAAATATTTGCCTGCAGGCGCTCGATTGGCAGCGGTTTGCGCATCAGCGAAAAACCCACGTAAGCGACGAAATTTAACACCAGGCTCCACAGGACACCGTGGGTGAGCGGGTCAATATCCGGGCCCAGCAGGGTTTGAATATTAAACAGATGCTGCGGCCGAAGCAGTTCAATTCCAAAGGGGCCGACGGCAAGAATTTCGGCGGAAAACCAGCCTGAATTTATAAACGACGGCAACAGGAGCGTATATGCCCACACGCCAAAGCCGGTCATAATGCCAGCGATGGCACCGCGTGCAGTTGCCCGGCGCCACACCAGACCACCAAAAAACGCCGGGGCAAACTGGGCAATGGCGGCAAAGGACAACAGGCCGATGGAGGCCAGCGCAAAGGTTGAGCCAATCACCTGATAATACAGGTATGACAGCAGTATGATGCCGAAAATGGCGGTGCGGCGAATGTTCAACAACAAGCCGCCCATGTCCTTGCGCAAAACAATGCCCAAGGGTTTGCCACGCAGAACAATAGGCATGACAAGGTCGTTGCAAACCATGATGCTCAAAGCCACTGTGGCAATTATGACCATGGCGGTGGCAGCGGATAGTCCGCCGATGAAGGCAATCAGTGACACCGCATCCTGACCGGCAAGCGACGGCAGGGCGACCACAAACATATCGGCGTCAACATTGCCTGAGGGAAACGACAACAGGCCGGCAGCGGCAATCGGCACCACGAACAGGTTGATGGCAATGAGATAGATCGGAAACAACCAGGCGGCTTTTTTAGTATCATTTTCATTGTCACACTCCACCACGGCGACATGAAACTGGCGTGGCAGTAAAATTATCGCAACGATGGATAACAGCGTCATTACCGTCCATTTTGAACTGACGAAACCCTGGTTGAATATATTGGCAATTTCAGGTCTGTTTTGAACCTGGGTCACCAGATCACCGACACCGTCAAACATTGAATACGTGATGAACATGCCGACGAAAATGAAGGCAAAAAGCTTGACGATTGATTCCGTGGCAATGGCCAGCATCAGGCCTTCTTGATGTTCGGTCGCATCAATATGCCGGGTGCCAAACAGGATGGCAAAAATCGCCATGCCAACGGCGGTAATAAACGCGATGTCGCCAAACAGGGGAATGCTGGAAATCGCCCCCAGATTTCCCTCAGCATCACCAAACAAGGTCGTTACGGAGGCGGAAACGGCCTTCAACTGTAACGAAATATAGGGAACCGTTCCCAAAACTGCAATGACCGCGACAATGGCGGCAAGCGCCTGATTTTTGCCATACCTGGCGGCAATAAAATCGGCAATTGAGGTAATGTTCTGCTCTTTGCTCAGGCGCACAATCCGGCGCAGGATTGGCCAGCCGAGGCTTAAAGTCAAAATCGGGCCGAGATAAATCGGCAGGAAATCATAGCCGGTTTTGGCGGCCAGCCCGACACTGCCGAAAAACGTCCACGAGGTGCAATAAACCCCAAGGGTCAACGCATAGATTATCGGACGCCCGTGTCCAGCCGGGCGCTTGAGTGCCAGCTTGTCACCGTAGCTCGCAATGGCGAACAAAAAACCGATATACGCCACGGCAACGGCGATAACTGTCCAACCCTGAAGCATGGTATTTTCCCAAATATCCAGGCTGAATATAAGTCTGTTTTTTGCCGGGATAAAACAAGGTTTTAGCTCACCACACCTCAGCACATTTGTCCACTATGTGGACGAAATGGACGATCGCTTGCGAATCCGGGCCTGATTGTTTTTGATAATGGGACTGCTACACGAAAGGGGATCTTATGCTTAAAGAATTTAAAGATTTTGCCATGCGCGGCAATGTTATGGACATGGCCATCGGCATCATAATAGGCGGTGCATTTGGAACGATCGTCAAGTCTTTGGTGAGCGATATTATTATGCCGCCGATCGGGATTTTGTTGGGTGGGGTCGATTTCACCAATATTTTCCTGACCCTGAAAGGCGATACTTTTGACACTCTGGAAGCGGCCAAGAAAGCCGGCTCCGTAACCATGAACCTGGGCGTTTTCATGAATGCCGTCATCTCGTTTACGATTGTGGCATTTTCTGTGTTTTTGCTGGTGAAGGCGATGAATTCGGCAAAACGTGAAGAAGAAAAAGCGCCCGAGGCCCCAAAAGCGCCGCCGCGCAATGAAGTCCTGCTGGAAGAAATTCGCGATGCATTGGTGAAGAATTCCAAGTAGTTTAATTAAAGCATACTTTAAATAAAAGCTTCTTCGGCAGGTCACAAACCACCGAAGGGGCTTTTTTTTATCGCTAAAACAAGAAGAAAATTCATCGACTGATTTTAACAACGGTAAAACCAGGGTGATGACTTAATTTCTTTTGGCCGACAACGCTGTTTGGTTGGTTTTAGGTGAAAAACCGGCATTTTGTATCATTTTTTATGAATTTCAAAACATTTTTGTGATACGATTTGTGATAAATTACTTGCTGGACGGGCAAAATCCCTGTACCCGGTAACTGTCAATGGGCGGCGTTGGCATTGTAAGGCAATGGGAGGCTTCCTTAGACATCTGACATGGCGTTGCGTCCAAACCACACATTTTTGGACGAGCAACTCATGCTGAAATTAACGATCAGGAAATGCGTAAGGACAAAAACATGGCTACTGGCACGGTAAAATGGTTCAACCCGACAAAAGGATTTGGCTTCATCGAACCCGATGGGGGTGGCAAGGACGCTTTTGTTCACATTACAGCGGTTGAAGCTTCAGGGTTGACCAGCCTTAACGAGGGTCAACGCGTGCAATTCGAGTTGGAAACCGGCAGAAACGGCAAAGAAGCAGCATCGAAAATTACGATTGTTGAATAATTCCCCAGGCCGAAGGAATTTCCCGTAAATTCCCGAAGACTTTGGTTGAATACAAAAACCGGTAACGAGTGTTTGCCTGTCCTGCTGGATGGCGCACTCGTGCCGAACCGGAGCTGGCGTAACTCCGATTGCCAAACAAAGCCAACCTCTCCCAAAAACCTGTAAACCTGCGCTCACTTAACTGTGTGATGATGAAAGCTGTAGTTTAGGGCATATTCCTCAATCAATCTGAATGGGATTTAGGGTAATGACCTCCACTGCTGCAATATCGTCAGGAATATCAAGGCCAAATCGCCCGGTAATTGTTTTGGCTTGCGCTCTTTTAGTGTCGGGCGTGTTGTTCATCAAGGCTGATGTAAGTGCGCAAAAATCAGTGCTATACGTCATAGGTGCCGCCCTGGGCTTTGTGCTCTATCACGCCTCCTTCGGCTTCACGGCAGGGTGGCGGGCTATGGTCGTTGATCAACGTGGTGCCGGAATTCGGGCGCAAATGCTAATGCTGGCGGTGGCCACTGCCATTTTCCTGCCTCTCATTGCTGCTGGCGGCGCTTTTGGGCAACCGGTCATCGGTGCCATTGCACCTGTGGGTGTCTCGGTTCTCGTGGGGGCTGCGGTTTTCGGGTTTGGCATGCAGTTGGGCAATGGCTGTGCTTCAGGCACGCTTTATACGGTCGGCGGCGGGTCGGCGCGTATGGTAATTACGCTGGTTTTTTTCATTATCGGCTCGGTCATCGGGTCAGCCCAGTTGCCGTGGTGGTTCAACACCCCCAATATCGGCTCGGTGGCACTGGTAAATACACTTGGTGTTGCTGGAACCATAGCTGCACAAATGGCGATTTTTGCAGGAATAGTTGTTGTCACCATTATCATCGAACGCAAACGCCACGGAAATATTTCAGAACGTGCCCCCGCAACCACACCGGCAATCCCGCTTGCTCAACGCCTCATCAAAGGTCCGTGGCCGCTGGTTTGGGGCGCGCTTGGTCTGGCCTTGCTCAATGTGGCAACCCTGATGGTGTCGGGCCACCCGTGGACCATCTCCTTTGGTTTTGCCCTGTGGGGTGCCAAGGCAATGAGCGCGGTTGGGTTTGATATGACCACCGTAGAATTCTGGACCTGGCCCTATCCCGCCCGCGCGCTGGCCGGATCGCTGTTTGCCGAGGATACTTCAATCATGAACTTCGGCATCATCGTTGGCGCAGCAATCGCGGCGGGGTTATCCGGCAAATTCGGCGCGGTCAGAAAAATCCCCTTACGTTCATTCCTTGCCGCCGCCATAGGTGGTGTGCTTATGGGCTACGGTGCGCGTCTTGCGTTTGGCTGCAACGTTGGTGCCTTTTTCAGCGGCATAGCATCAGGCAGTCTGCACGGCTGGTTGTGGCTCGTCGCCGGATTTACCGGCAGCTACGTGGGTATTAAAGCCAGGCCGTGGTTTGGTTTGAGTTGATGAAATTTGGCAATACCAGGAAAAAGCCCCTCACAATCAGCGAGAGTACAAAGATGAAAAAAAGCGGATTTATAGGATTTTTACCTTTTAAAAATATAAAACATCCCGGTTTATTCGCGATTTACGCATGTATGAAAGGTTGTTCAGGGTGAAATTTCTTACTCTTTTTCTAGGTTTGATGATTGGTATGTCTGTTTACGCGGAACAACCTATGGCCCAGGAATCTCCTGTAAGTGTTGACGGGGCAACAACGGTTAATACTGTTGAGGCTAAAAAACTGTTTGATGCCGGTGTCGTTTTTATTGATGTTCGCCAAAATTCTGATTGGGATGCCGGCCGCGTTCCCGGTGCGGTTCATATTGATCTTAATAAGGACCTGAGCGCAGAAACACTTGGCCAGGCAGCGAAAAAAGATCAGAAAATTGTTGTTTATTGTAACGGTCCATTATGCATGCGCTCCTCGAAAGCGGGCGTCAAAGCTGTGGCCTGGGGCTTCACCAATGTATTTTATTTCCGGGATGGTTTTCCAGCCTGGGAAGCTGCCAGTTTCCCGGTTGAGTAAGGCACGACTGGAAGGCAGTATTCTGGCGGTATGAAATTGATCAAACTACCCGGGTCAAAGTGTGGTTTGGTGTTAAGGGGATAAATGCCTATAAAAGTTCGGATAGTTCTTGGCGTGCTGGTGGCCATGGTCATTTTGTCAGCGGGCTTCTGGTTTGCTGATTACACCAGATATCAACAACAGCAACAATGGTTTGCTCAGGAAGAAATGGTGTCAAAAACTATTCTTCTGAACAACATTCTGTTAAGCCAGCAGCGTCAGATGCGGGTGCAGATGAGAGCCCTTACAAGAAGCCGCCCCGTTCTTTCCACCCTTGCGGGCCGTGCTGATGAAGGGGGGGGTAAAAATGTTCGTCCAACCTTCAACCGGCTTAAGGTCAGCAACATTATCGATGCCTTGAGAGTTGTGCGTGCAGATGAATCCACGTTTTTTCAAACCCCTGAAAACGCCAGTGCGACGGGTGCCAAAACCCTGATCAGACGCGCTATAAAAAAACGTGAAATCATCAATGGAATAGTCGAAAATGCCGATGGTAGCCTGTCTTCGGTTTTGGCGTTTCCACTGTTCCAATCCAGAAAACTGGTCGGAGGAGCAGCTTACTCCCGTGATTTTCAGGCTGCCGCCACTGAGTATAAAACAGCCAACAAAGCCGAAATTCTGGTAACGGACATTCGCAATCGCTCGCTGTTAACAACCAACAGAACTTTATTTGACCAACTCCGGCCTTCTCAACTTGAAACCGCCTTGAAGGACAATGCGCCCATTACACTTAACGGCACTTATTACAATGTGGTTTCCTTGCCGGTACTAGATGTGGATGGCCGGAAAATTGCCAGATTTTATGCTGTAAATGACATCACGGCAGCCTACACGAAGCTGCGCAAGACATCACTCCTGACCAAAGGTCTGATGGCCGGTTTCGTCCTCACTTTCCTTTTGGTGCTGGCTTTCTGGCTGCACCAGCAATTCATTCCCTTGACACGCACTGTTGAGGTGCTCAAGGAATTGACCAAAGGAAAATTCGATGTGGAGTGCGGTGAAAGCACCAGTAATGATGAAATTGGCGCGCTGGTAAAAGCCACTGGCCGGTTTCGCCAAAGCCTTATTTTGCAGCATCAGTTGCAGGACCAGGTTGAGGATGCATCAAAGAAATTAAGGCACAAAGCAGAGCAGTTGCAGGAGGCATTGGGCCAGGAAAAAGACCTGCGCCGCGCCGCTGAAAACGCCGACCGGACCAAGAGTGAGTTTCTCGCCAATATGAGCCATGAAATCCGCACGCCTATGAACGGTGTTATGGGGATGGCTGAACTGCTGGACAATACGAAACTGGATGACAAGCAGAAAACATTCGTCAATATCATTATAAAGTCAGGCAGTTCACTGGTGACGATTATCAATGATATTCTCGATTTTTCCAAGATAGATGC
>CAZJUF010000177.1:0-6581 GCA_964549055.1 uncultured Hyphomicrobiales bacterium
TGGCTGCTGCCCAGGGGACCATGAACAACCTCAATTTCGGCAATGACACCTATCAGTATTACGAGACCATTTGTGGTGGCTCAGGTGCCGGGCCGGACCACGATGGCACCAGTGCCGTCCACACCCACATGACCAACACCCGCCTCACCGACCCGGAAATTCTCGAATGGCGTTATCCGGTGTTGCTGGAAAGCTTTGAAATTCGCGAAGGCTCCGGTGGCAAGGGCGCGTTTAACGGAGGTGACGGCACTTTACGCAAAATCCGCTTCAACGAGCAAATGGACTTATCCTTACTCACCGGTCACCGCCGCATCCCGCCTTTCGGGCTAGCCGGTGGCGGCAACGGACAATGCGGCAAAAACTCCGTGCGCCGAAAGGATGGTACAATTGAGGACTTGCAGGGTTGTGACCAGACCGTGGTCGAGCCAGGCGACACCATCATCATCCAGACGCCGACCGGCGGCGGCTATGGGGTCAAAAATTGAATTAAACAAAAATCAGGGGGTTTCTCATGTCAACCATACTAATCACCGGCGCCAACCGTGGTATCGGACTTGAATTGACCCGCTGTTATGCTGCCCGTGGCGACACGGTTATTGCCTGTTGTCGCTCCCCGGAACAAGCTGATGACCTTCGCCAGCTTAAAGGCCAGACCAACGATTGCATGATTATTCACCAACTTGATGTGACGGACGACAACTCCATTGCAGCGCTCAAGGCCTCTCTTGGCTCTATGGCAATAGATATCCTCATCAATAATGCCGGCATCATCGGCCCTGAAAAACAATCCACGCGGGAAATGGATTTTGACGGATTTTTACATACCCTGAACGTCAACACTGTGTCGCCCTTGCGGATGCTACAGGCCCTCTTGGGGCCGTTAACAGCGTCTGACGCGCCCAAAGCCATCACCATTTCCAGTTACATGGGCTCCTTTACCAGCCTGGCTACCGACAGAATTGCCTATCGCACCTCAAAAGCCGCCGTCAACCGCGTCATGTGTGCCGCAGCACAGGATTTGAAATCCGATAACATTATCATAGCCCTCATCCACCCAGGCTGGGTCAAGACAGATATGGGGGGTTCCAATGCCGAAATTACATCGCCTCAAAGTGCTGCGGGTATAGTTGAGGTCATTGACAGCTTGAATATTGACAAAACAGGCGGGTTTTTCGCGTGGGACGGATCAGAAATCCAGTGGTGATCAAAATTTTTACACAATTTTTACAACAACAATCCGGGAATTTTTGAAATCGTTTACATTTTTGAGATCAGAAAAATCTCATTTAATACAATACAAAGCAAACAATGGCTTAGGTGGTTGTCTTTGTATTTTTACATCACCTGCCAAAACCAGCCACAATAGCCCAATACTCATAGACACCACCAAGAATTTGCGATTTTCTTATTCCCTTATGGCCAAATCAGTATAGAATAAAAACTATAAACCCGAAAAAGAGGAGCATGTCATGGACTTTTCTCGCAAGTTAACTGCAATTACAATCCTTGCTGTTTTCGTTTTCGTGTCTGCGATTATTGCGGGCCTGATTTAAGGCCCGACGCGAAGCACTGATTGTTTCGCCGCAGTTGAAACAGATAAAATCAAAAATAAAAACCACCACAAACAACCAGCGTTGCAGCTTCGGCTGCAGCGTCTACACCCGATCACGCTTTAGCGGTTGCGCCATGCAATGAACGCCGCCACCGCACATGGTGATCATTGACATATCAGGCGCATGGACTTCAAAGCCCAGGGCTTTCAGTTTCTGGTTCAAATCAACACTTGCCGCTGTTGACAGGATGCGGTCGTTGCCCAATGACATCACATTGCACCCCAGCGCCATAGTGTCTTTGAAACTGACCGGGACAATCTCGATTTTCTTTGATTTTAACCAGCTTAATACATCATCGGGAACGCTATCGAGACATACGGCAGCACAGTTTTCAGCCAGCATGCACACCATAATATCGATATGCACATAAAATTCGTCGATTGCAGCGTATTTGACCTCCCAGCCCTCTTTTTCCATCCAGCCACCAATCTGGCGGGCGGAAACTTCTTCGCAGCGCAGACCGGTATAGCCAATCAACACACAGCCCGGTGCAATCAGGTTAAAATCCCCGCCTTCAAAATTCCCGGCCGACACCAAATCGTAAATCGGAATATCCTGTGACAGATAAAACCTGAGTGCTGCGGAATATTCACCGCGCCTGCGCGGATTGGCCAATTGGCAGATCACCGCACCAAACGGCGTCATAAAACTCGAATCCCGGGCATAGATTGCATAAGACAGCGCTTCATCACCCGGCAAAGTATGGACGTTGACGCCCGCACCTTCATAGATTTCAACCATTTCGCGGTATTGCCGCACCGCATCTTGTTTGTTCCACTTAAGCCCCAGACGTTCACTGTCACGCACAACAGAGCTGAAGCGGGCGTTATCCATCGGGCCGAAAGTCTCAATCGGACCGAGGAGCACATCGCGCAATACACCATATTCCGAATTGATCCCCCAATCTTCAAGAACAGGCGTGCCGCCCTCAAGATGACGCGCCCTTAGCGGCAGTACACTTGGTGAGGTATTTTTATTATTCATTGTCATCCCCTGTATGCGGTGAATTGTAGTATCCGCATACAGGGTGGCGCATTCAGGGGGTGAAATGCAATGGTCTAATTTGTCAGGCGCTTTTTCAACAATTTGAGATACTCTTCATCTCGTGCCTCTGGTGCCGCCACGGCCAATGACGCTGTGCAGGAAGGTTTGTAACTCACAGCCATTCCTGATTTTACGCAATTGCCGACTTGCCAGCCCGGTGGAATTTCGGCCAGGTCAACATCGCGCCATTTTGGATGACCGTTCTGCTTCAGGCGCTCAAGGTTTGTTAAAATCAAACTGGACATATCCGAAACGGCCCGGCAGCTGTTTTTATGATAGGAATTTTTGGACGCCTTGTAATCATAAGTCATCAACACCGCCTTCACCGCCACTGTGTTTACGGGGTCTGATTGAAATGCGTAAGTCTCACCGGCAATTTCACTTGCCGTATAGGTTGCCAGAAGTGCTGGTTCTGTAATATTCAGCAAGTGGAACCTGGTGCCGTCGATATCAGCTTCGGAAAACAGTTTTGTCGGCGCGCCGGCAACATAAAAAACCGCATCAATTTCACCGTTCAATAACATCGGTAATGCTTTTGCAGCACCGATTGCCAGCCGGTCGACATCTTTGACACGCAAAATATCAAGAATGAGGGTGGCGGTCAGAAAGGTTCCGCTGTCAACCTTGCCGATCGCTACTTTTAGACCGGACAGATCAGAAAGGGAGTTTATGCTGCGGTCGCTCAAAACCTGCACTTCTTCATTGTACAAAGGGTACATGATACGCACACCAAACAAGGATCGCTTCAAATCCGGGTCATTGCGCGCATAGGTTTGTACATATTCAAGCACGTCACTTTGAACAATGCCGAATTGCGTATTCTTGCGCTTCTTCACCGACACCAGATTTGCGAGCGAGCCCGCACTTTCATTTACGTTCAGTGTCTGGCCACATTCGCCCGCCAATGCGGCAATATCGCGGCCTATCTGGATATAGGTGCCTTTAGAACCACCGGTCATAATATTCTTTTCGAATTCCTGCGCCTGAGCGCCTCCAGCCGACACCATAACATACAACATTATGGCCAAAACTGTCTTGATTGTCATTGGAACTTCCTCCCTGGTTACAAATGGTCGACAGCCTCAGCATTGACCTTCAAATTGACGTATCATGTCGCGCATCACCAATGCTGGCACCTGCGGAAAAACCGACGAAAGCGCGGGCACCAGGCATTCTCCGCTGATCAGTTTTGATTTCAGGCGGCTTCTGCTGACCGGCTGCAGTCGATAAAGCCCGGGCATGGTAGCCAGCGCCAGTTCCACTGTCTCAGGATTGCGGGTTTTGCGATTTCTCAAAGATGCCGCCGGTTGCACTACCGCAATATCGACACTATTGCTGTCACCTTCAGGTATTGCCGCAAGGGCGGTCTTTTCGATTTCCCCCGGTGCAGGAGTTATTCCAGCAATCTCAGTGGAGGGGGCAGCAATATCGGGTGATTGAAGCGCGTTAATTTTTTCGACCAGAGAAGTCAATTCGCTCTTTATTTTGGTCACTTCTTCCAGCATTTTTGGCTTTTCATCCAAAGCGGCATCACTGTATGCAAGTTGCCGCGAACTCAGGTAGGCCCGCACTATTTTCAGGTTTTTACTGAGGGTTTCGATTTTGAGGGCGCGCTCGACGTCAGCCTGGCTGACCGATACGCTATCGGGTTGAGGTGTGGTTTCAGAAACGTCGACCGGCACAGGTGCCGGGACAAATCTTGTCGCACTCGAAGCCTCGGAATTCTCAACTCCTGCCGACTGTAAAGATATAGCGGGTGATTTTTCTGTGGCGACGGGGTCGGCGGCCACAGGGTCGGCATTTTGATCAATAAAATTGGACGCCAGGGCAACCTCGGTGTTTTCATCACTTCCCTGGGGAAGCTCCTGGGAATTTACCAGCAATATGGCCAACGCCCCGGCTGCGAGCATCGCTGCCGAGCCAAATTTAACCCGTCGCGTCCACAGACCCGGAGGCTGTGAATTTTGCAACCGATCTGCATAGGCACTCTGGTTTTGAAATCGGTCTGCGCCCGCATCATTTTCGAAACCCGCGGCTGGAATCTGATCCCGGCAGCTCAGGCTTTTCGCCAGTTCAGCTATCAGATCATGATCAACGTCTTCCGGTTCCAGTGTAATCTGATCGCGCCTGCCCGCCTTGATGAGGTCAAAATACGTTGAATCAATCTTGGGCAGTTTTATTTCCTCGCGGTCTTCCTTCGCTATCTCAGCACCAGCCTTATCGTCTTGTGAAGCCGCAACCCCATCGTCATCGACTGGCGCGACATTCGTCTTGTAAAGCTCGTTCTCACGGGTGGCCTCAAAGGACAAATTTTCGTCTTCAAGCCTTGGTTGGTGATTTTGAGATTGCTGGGTAACACGCCTGGAAAATTTTGGCTTGAGCGCCTCAGGCAACGGTTTATCGGATGTCTTTAATTTCGTCTTTTTTAGGGGAGTGCTGCATTTTTGGTTTTTTCGGGAGTATCCATGGATATCGTTTATTGTCTCCGACATGGGGCGTTCCTTCAGGTTTAAACTAGCCCCCACCAGCACAGCGAAGGGAAAAGCATAAATGTGACCACAATGTGAAAACTACCAAAGTATTCATTCCGTTGTCCGGCATAATTTATTGATATCGTTAGTTTATAAATAACGAATCACTTAGAATTGGAATGATTTCAACCCTATGCGGCAGCTTCGACACTGCCGCGGCCAAGTCCCAGCAACCGACAGATTGCGAAGACCATATCGGCCTTGTTCATTGTATAGAAATGAAATGTATCGACGCCTCTGTCCAAAAGATCAATGACCTGTTCTGCCGCCACGGCGACCGCAATCAGTTGCCGGGTTTCCGGGTCATCATCGAGACCGTCAAAGCGTTCAGCCAGCCATGTCGGCACACTTGTACCGCATTTTTCAGCAAAGCTGCTCATGCGGCCAAAATGCACAATTGGCAGGATTCCCGGTATGATGGGAATATCCAGCCCGCGCGCCTGCACCCGATCAAGGTAGCGAAAGTAGACATCATTATCAAAAAAGAACTGGGTGATGGCCCGGTGCGCCCCGGCATCCACTTTGGCCTGAAGCATATCGATATCAGCATCAATGGTGGCCGATTCAGGATGTTTTTCCGGGTATGCCGATACCGAAATATCAAAATCCGCAATGCGTGATATTCCACCCACGAGATCGGCTGCATTAACGTAAGCGCCTGGCTCCGGCGTATAGGCAGACCCCATGCCCCCTTCTGGATCACCACGCAAGGCAACGATATTGCGCACGCCCATCTGCCAGTAATTGGCCACAATCTCGTCAACTTCGCCGCGCGGCGCTCCCACACAGGTTAAATGTGCCGACGGCACCAGAGATGTTTCATCAAGCAGCCTTTTAACGGTGGCGTGCGTGCGCTCACGCGTGGTGCCGCCAGCGCCGTAAGTGACGGACACAAATGTCGGAGAAATTGGCGCAAGCCTTTCAATCGACGACCACAGGCCTTTTTCCATGACATCGTTTTTAGGCGGGAAAAATTCAAAAGATACTTTTGGTAAAGCCGAATTTTGCTTACGACTTGGTCTGTTTTCTGAAAGCATTACAGCTGTTCCACCTTACCGGTTACACCATCAATTTGAGCAGGAATTCCCTCACCTGCCGCCAGCCATAAAGAGACAGTCAGTTGCGTGTCATTTCCTGGCCGGCCTTCGAGGTTCAGGTTTTGGGTTTTTTGAATTTTCAAACCGGCAGCTTCAACCCATTCAATCATCTGATCATCATCAAAACCAAGACGACGGTGTGCATAGGTTTCGCGTAAAAATTCAAGCTCGTGGCGGCCAAAATCGGCAATCAGCAATAACCCGTCCGGCTTAAGGATACGTCCGGCCTCCAAGATGGCACTTTGCGGGTCATCGAGAAAATGCAACACCTGATGAATGATCACGGCATCGGCAAT
>CAZJUF010000178.1:0-6524 GCA_964549055.1 uncultured Hyphomicrobiales bacterium
ACCGATAAGTGGGTACCGGTTATCGGATAAATGACACGCTTAAACAAAGAGTTAGGGTGTTTCGTGAATAGTTAAAACAGTTTTTTGAACGGTGCCTGTAATATCTTGCCGATGGGTGAGGTAACCGTTTCTACCACGCCAACCACACCTTTAATGCCGCCTTTGCCTACCGCTGCCAGTCCCCTCAGGGCAATTTCCGGTGCATCGAGGAAACCCGGAAGGTCCGGGTAAACTTGCGGGTTTGCCCACGGCCCGGTGATGATAATCGGTACATTGATGCCCAGGACAGATATCCCGCCTTTGCCGACAAGTGATGGATTGACCCGAAAAGATAGCGTTCGCGGTGGCATTCTAACCTTGCCACCACCGGTAATGAGTACTTCGCCGCCACTCATGCGCAGGTTTTTGTTGGTGCCAACACCTTTGCGAAAGCGAAACTTGGCGCGAAACTTGCCAAAAGGTGTCTTGCCACCTCTGGCAAAGCCGCTGGTTTTACCTTTTTTTATGCTGCGCAAAATACGTCCGATATTGACACCGAGCAGCGCTCCCTTGCGGAAATTAAAATCAGCTGAACCCCTGAGTGTCTGCATAAACGCATATTGGCTGCGACCGCCCGCCGCCAGGTTGAAATCGATATTGGCGCGACCTGATATTTTGCGAATGTCGGCAGCATCGAGCAAAAACGGCAAGGCCTTCACATTTCTGATATTACCGCTGAAGGCCACAGCCGCCCTGGGTTTGCGGCCATCGACAGAAAGCTTCAATTTGGCCGTACCGCTGTATAGCGCCAGCCTGGGCATGTTGACCTTCAAGACACCACGCTTCAGCTTTGCCGTGAGGATTGCAGCACCTGTCTTGATCTTCTCATATTGCACAACGTCGGCGGAAAGATTGAATTCTCCATCAAGTGACATAAGGCGGGAAAAATCAATTTTCTGCTTGCTCCAGCCAGCGGCTTTCCTTGATCCAATTCCCAGATACCTGGTGAGGTTGAGCCTGTCTAACTTGAAGTTGGCGAAAATATAAGGTCGCTTTTTACCATATTTATAAGTCACGTTGCCAATCGCCGTCATGCCATCGGCCTGTAATTTGGCTTTGGTAAGTTTCAGGCTGCTTTTCTGCTGTAACAGGTTTCCTGTAAAATCGGCTGAAAACTGTTTACTGACAAGCTTGATGTCAATCTTGGCATCTTTACCTTTATTGAGCAGCTCAAGGGTGGTGAAAGATGACGCAAGTGTCATTTTTTCACCCTGCCATTTGACCGCTCCGGTTATTTCGAGCGGATCGGATTGCGAGGCAGCGCTGATTTTCAGATTAACATCGGCGAATTCATATTCTGTGGCATTTTGGGCATTGGAATATTTCACGACACCATTGGAAATCTCAAACACTCCGGCCTGAAGCGCCTTGGCACCAAAAGTCCAGTTGTTAGCCCCGGATTTGTCGACCAACAGGTTGATCACAGGCTTTTCCATAACAAAGCCATTGATGTTGAAGTTGCCGATAAGGGCGGATCCAAAATCAAAGGTGATATCTATCTGGTCCATGGTGATAAACGCGGTGTCATCAAAGCCTTCCGGGTTGGACAAGATCACTTGCGTTGCCGACATTTGCGGGCTTGGCTGCATGGAAAAACTCAATTCTCCATTAATAACAAGTGTGCGCCCGGTTTTTTCCTTTACCGAGGCGATTACGGCGTCGCGCACGGTTTCGGTAAAGTTTTGTGCCTGCACGGGTTGTGTGAATGAAACCAGTATTGCGACAATGGCCATCACCGCAAAATTCAATCTGCTCATCGGCTCGCCTCCCAGGAATATCGCTGTCGACATTCAACGGTATACAAGCATGACCGCAAAGTCCACTTTCTGTATTTTTTTGAACGACCGTAAGGATTGATTTACGGTCAACGCCATGGCGGATTTGCATACGAAATTGTCACGAGCCATCAACTACGATCACAAGCCCGGGAGGTGGCTATCAAAATGCTTTTGTTTGCCTTATCTAGGAGTTAGGTATTGTTTTACGCTACTCAATTCGCGCCACGATTTTAAAATCGGTGAAATAACACCTTCGGATTACCCCATCCCCCGGGATAGTCCGATCCCCGAGGAGCAGATGGCCGTTTTCGGTCATCTGCTCCTTAATTTCTGGCGCTAATGCACGTCCAGCCCGCGGCTCCAGGAAGCTTTGGTTTCGCCTGCAAAGTCGTTGAATGTACCAGCCTTTATGGCATCGCGAATGCCGCGCATAAGATCCTGATAATAATGAATATTGGCCCAGCTTAACAACATGGCGCCGAGAATTTCCTTCGATTTGAACAGGTGGTGGTAATAGGCCCTTGAATATGAATTGGCGGCAGGACAGGTGCTTTGAGGATCGAGCGGAGTTGAATCATCGGCAAATCTGGCGTTTGTCAGGTTGATTTTACCAAAACGGGTAAAGGCCTGACCGTGGCGGCCCGAGCGCGTTGGCATGACGCAATCAAACATATCGACACCACGCATGCAGGATAACAGCAGGTCTTCCGGCGTACCCACGCCCATCAGATATCTAGGGCGGTCGTGCGGCATCAAAGGCACGGTGAAATCGAGCACGCGCAGCATTTCTTCCTGCCCCTCACCCACTGCCAGTCCGCCAATGGCCAGCCCGGGGAAATCGATATCAATCAGAGCCTCAATTGAACGCGCCCTTAAATCTTCATGCACGCTGCCTTGAACGATACCAAAAATGGCCTGGCCGGGACCACCGCTGAAGGCCTGTTTCGAGCGCATCGCCCAGCGCATGGACAATTCCATCGAACTCTCGGCTTCGTGTTTTTCACACGGGAACGGCGTGCATTCATCAAAGGCCATTTGAATATCGGAATTGAGCAACGCCTGAATTTCCATTGATCTTTCCGGCGTCAACATATGAGTGGAGCCGTCGATATGGGATTGAAACCGAACGCCCTTTTCGGTGATTTTGCGCAGTTTGGCCAGTGACATCACCTGAAAACCGCCTGAATCCGTTAAAATCGGGTGTGGCCAGTTCATGAACTTGTGCAATCCGCCAAACCTGTGAATGCGCTCAGCTGTCGGTCTCAACATCAGATGATAGGTGTTGCCTAAAAGGATTTCTGCACCGGTGGCATGCACGTGTTCCACCATCATCGCCTTAACGGTAGCAGCCGTTCCCACCGGCATGAACGCCGGGGTTTGAATGGTGCCGTGGGCCGTGGTTATTTCACCGGCGCGCGCGCGGCCATCGGTGGCAAACAGTTTATACGAAAAATCCTGTGGTTGTTTTTCTTCACTCATGGGTTTTGACGCTCCAGTAAACAGGCATCGCCATAGGAATAAAACCGATAATCTGTTGCTATGGCATGGGCATAGGCCTCACGCATTTGACGCAAGCCGCTAAATGCCGATACCAGCATAAAAAGCGTCGAGCGTGGTGTGTGAAAATTGGTGATCAGACCATCCACCGCCTTGAACCTGTAACCCGGGGTTATGAATATATCTGTCGCCCGCGCCATGGGCTCAATCGTGCCATCCTCCAGGCTCGCGGTTTCGATCATTCTCAGGGACGTCGTGCCGACACAAATGATACGCCGCCCTTGCGCTTTGGCCTCGTTGAGTGAACTTGCGGTGGCTTCAGTGATTTCTCCCCATTCACTGTGCATCCTGTGATCGGCAATTTGATCGACCTTGACCGGTAAAAACGTGCCTGCGCCCACATGCAGGGTCAAAAAATGACAGGAAATATCGCGGGCCTTGAGGGCCTCCATTAAATCATGGGTGAAATGCAGCCCGGCAGTGGGAGCTGCAACCGCACCTTCACGGGTCGCATATATGGTCTGGTAGTCGCGTTCATCACGGCTGTCAGGCGCACGCTGGGTGGCAATGTAGGGTGGCAGCGGCATTTGCCCATGGGTGGCTACAGCCTCGTCGAGAAAAGCCCCGCTGAGTTCAAATTCCAGTACAATCTCGCCACCTTCGCGCTTGTCTTTGACAATTGCATCGAGAGTGTCACGATAACAGGTCTCGCCACTTCCTCCCAATCGAATAACATCGCCAACACGCAACTTGCGGCCCGGCTTGGCAAACGCCAGCCAGACGTTATCGCTGCTGCGTTGATGCAGGGTGACTTCAATTTTGGGGGTGGTGTTGCCTCGGCCAATGCGGTGTCCAGACAGTCGTGCGGGGACAACTCTGGTATTGTTGAAAACCAGCGCGTCGCCGGGCCGAAGCAGACTGGGCAAATCTTTAACGTGGTGATCACTGTAAACCGGTTGGTCTTGTGGTGACACATGCAAAAGCTTAGCTGCCTCGCGCCGGGCAAGCGGGCGCAAGGCTATGCTGTCGTTTGGCAATTCAAAGTCAAAGTCATCAACACGCATGATCAGGCCTCAATTACAGGCGATGGCCTGACCGTATAAGTGTCAGAGGTCTGCAGCAACACGCAAAGAGACGATGTGGTCGGGATTATCTACCGGTTCACCGCGCTTGATTGTGTCCACGTGCTCCATGCCCTCAATTACCTCACCCCAGGCGGTATATTGTCCGTCGAGAAAGCTGGCGTCATCAAAACAGATGAAAAACTGACTGTCGGCACTGTCTGGCATTTGCGAGCGCGCCATTGAGGCAACGCCACGTTTGTGAGGCCGATCATTAAATTCAGCCTTGAGGTTTTGACCCGACCCACCGGTGCCCTGACCTTTGGGGCAGCCGGTTTGCGCCATAAATCCTTCGATGACGCGGTGGAAGACGATACCATCATAGAATTTTTCGCGTGCCAATTCCTTGATGCGGGCGCAATGGTTGGGGGCAGAATCGGTGTAAAGCTCAATCACAACATTTCCGGCCTCAAGCTCAAGTACAAGTGTGTTTTCGGGGTCTTTAAGATCACTCATTCGTTTTTCTCCAATTATCTTTCAATTATTTGACGTCAGCAGCAATCTGCATTTTGATAATTTTATCCGGGGTTGCAGGTGGCTCGCCACGGACGATCATGTCGACGAATTCCATACCCTTGATTACTTTTCCCCATACCGTGTACTTGCCATCAAGAAATGCGGTACTGCGGAAGGTAATGAAAAATTGACTGTTGGCGCTGTTGGGGTTCGACGAGCGCGCCATGCCCAATGTGCCGCGCACATAAGGCGCTGAGGAGAACTCTGCCTTTAAATCGGGATATTTTGAACCCCCGGTACCAGTACCGGTGGGGTCGCCGCTCTGGGCCATAAATTTGTCAATGACACGGTGAAAAACGATACCGTCATAAAAGCCTTCGCGCACCAGCTTTTTAATTCTGGTGACATGTTTAGGCGCAAGATCGGTGCGCAATTTGATCACTACGCGACCGTACTTCAAATCCATAAACAGAGTGTTTTCGTCTTTACCCGCTATGGCATCTTCCGGTGTCGCCATCAGCAACAGCCCGGCGAATAAAGCCAAACTCAAAATACCAATTTTTCTCATATTAATTTTCCTGATTTTCTTCAATTCATTTATGAAAATTATTCATTAATTCGTTGTGTACATTATGTTTTTACTATTTCTAAAATTTTTCTTGCCGTTGATGGCGGTACAAAGTCGGAAATATCTCCGCCCATCCGGGCAATCTGCTTTACCAGTGAAGAAGCGATAAATCCGGTTTTGGGTGATGCGCTCAAAAATACAGTTTCCACCTCAGCGGCGATAGTGGCATTCATGGCTGCCATTTGAGTTTCATAATCAAAATCTGTTGTATTGCGCAAACCCCGAACAATAACACCGGCATTTTGATTGCGCGCAGCATCGACAACAAGACCGTCAAATGAGGTGAACTTAACATTGCTGATGTCAAGAACAGCAACCTCGGTTTCCAGCAAAGACAGGCGTTGATCCAGAGTTAACAATGAGGTTTTTGAGTGATGCGCCCCAACGGCTAAAATGAGCGTGTCAAATATGCGCGCAGCTCTGGTAATTATATCCAGATGACCAAAGGTCACGGGATCAAAGCTGCCGGGATATAGGGCTGTCGTACTCATGTTAATCGAATGCCAAATAATGAGAAGAAAAACAAGCCCTAATTCCGGCGCGAAAGCATCAACCAAACTCCGCCACCGATGAGTAATACACCGCTTATTTTTTCAAACAGGGCAAATCGTTGTTGCGAGAGGAAGGATTTGGTCTTGCCGGTTGCCAGCACACACATCAGATCGATAGCGGAAACGACAGCAATAAAACTCGCGCCATAGACCACCAATTGAAAGCGCGTATCATACTCCGGGCTCAAAAACTGTGGTAAAAACGCTGCCAGAAACAGCAAAACCTTCGGGTTGGAAACAGACACCACAAAGCCCTGAATAAAAAACCGACGTGGTTTGTTGGTCGCAGGAGTAACGTCATTATCTGCACCTGAGGAACGGATTTTGTTGAAACCCAGCCAGATAAGATAGATAGCACCGGCCAGTTTCACCCAATCAAACCAGTCTGCCATTAACTGAACAATAGATGTCAGGCCCAAAACAATACTGAACACCAGCAAGGCCAGTCCCAATA
>CAZJUF010000179.1:0-6519 GCA_964549055.1 uncultured Hyphomicrobiales bacterium
TTGATGGCGACAATGAGGACAAACTGGGCCAGCCCATGGTCAACCTCAATGTGGAAAGTACATGGGGTGCGGTTAGTCTGTTTGTGCTGCCGGGATTTCGGACGCGCACATTTCCAGGTGATGATAATCGTTTTCGCGGACCCTTGCCAATTGCTGATGACAACCTCAGTTTCCAATCCGGTGCCGGTAAATCGCGGGTGGATTTTGCCGCGCGCTGGTCGAGGACTTTTGATGCCTGGGATGTGGGGGTGT
Organism: uncultured Hyphomicrobiales bacterium; assembly: GCA_964549055.1. Taxonomy (GTDB): domain Bacteria; phylum Pseudomonadota; class Alphaproteobacteria; order Rhizobiales; family JAJFHR01; genus JAJFHR01. Next base: position 253 of record CAZJUF010000179.1, read on the forward strand.
CGCATTTTTATGGCACCAGCCGCGAGCCACGTCTGTTGTTGGGTGCCGGTGCCGGTGGCCAGCCTGTATTGATCCCGCGCTATGATATTATCAATCAGACCGGCCTTGATGTTCAATATACCAAAGATGCGTGGTTGTGGAAGTTCGAGGCGATTTCGCGCCAGGGCCAGGGCAAAAGGTTTTTTGCCGCCGTTGGTGGATTTGAATATACCGAGTATCAGATTTTCGAAAGTCAGGCCGATCTTGGCCTGTTGCTGGAATTTCAGTATGACGGGCGCGATGGTAGCGATGCACCGGGTACGTTTTCTGACAATGATATCTTCGCCGGTGCCCGCCTGGCCCTGAATGATGAGCAGGATACAACGTCGCTGGTCGGCATGATTGTCGACGTCGATACCGGTGCGAGTTTTGTCTCGGTTGAAGCGGAACGGCGCATCGGGGACAATTGGAAAATTGAACTCGAAGCCCGGTTTTCTCTCTTTATTCCCGACAATGATGTTGCCGCAGGCTTTCGCAAAGATGACCTCGTAACCTTGCGCCTCAACCGCTATTTTTAGATTACTCAGCGTATGGCGGAGCAGGATCATACTCCATGGCGCGCTGGGTTGCGCGCGCCAGTTCGATTGAGTACATCTGACCGGTGAGCCACAGGGCCATATCGATACCGGCGGAAACGCCTGCCGAGGTAACCAGATTACCATCATCCACATAGCGTACATTTTTGTGCATGATGCCTTTGAGGCCGAGTTCAAAAAACTCTTCCGTTGCCGCCCAGTGAGTGGTGATGTTTTTATCTTCGGTCAGGCCAGCGGCGGCGAGAACAAATGAGCCGGTGCACACGCTTGTCACCCAGCTACATTGCGCAGCTGTTTGCGCCACCCAGTCGAGAAGCTTCTGATTGCGAATTTCAGTTCGCGTGCCTTTGCCACCGGGGATACACAGAACATCGAGTTTGGGCGCATTGTCCATGGCGCAGTCGATGCCGATACGCATGCCTTTGGCTCCGGTGATGTCTTTGCCGCTCTGAGAGATCAACACCACATTGTTTTGACTTTCGATGCCGCTTTTTTTGGCGACCTCACTGAACATGGTGAAGACTTCAAAGGGGCCGACAAAGTCGAGTTCTTCGGCGTTGTCGAAGAGGAGGAAGCCGATGGTTTGAGGTGTCATTTTAAATTTCCTTTTCTAAGCGATGAGCCAAAACGGTGGCGATAATCAGAAGGGGCTAAATGCAGGTGGCGCTGGAATGTCCGTCGCAAAATCTCAGCCGAACCAAAGCCACTCTCGTGGGCAATGCTGTCCATGGTTTCTTCCGTCTGCTCAAGCAGGCGGCGGGCGTGTTCAAGCCGGGAGTGTTCAACGAACCGGGCCGGGGTAATGCCGACTTCTTCGGCGAAGCAGCGGGCAAAGTGGCGCTCGGACATGGCACAGCGCGCAGCCAGCGCGGGAATGCCGAGATCTTGTGCAGAGTTGTGTTCAATCCAGTCAATCAGTGATGACAGGCGATTTTGTTTTGGCCGCTGGAATTTTAGCTGGGCAGAAAATTGTGATTGCCCGCCCGGGCGCATCATGTAGACGACCAGACGTCGCGCAATCGCCAGGGCGGTTGCAGCACCCAGGTCTTTTTCGATCAAGGCCAGACTTAAATCAATCCCGGCGGTGACCCCGGCAGAAGTCCAGAACCTGCCGTCACAGACATAAATGGGATCGCTTTCCACTTCGATTTCAGGGTAGTTCCGGGCCAGCAATTCAACGCCGTCCCAATGAGTTGTGGCGCGCCGCTTGTTGAGCAGGCCGGCCTCGGCCAGAATGAACGCACCCGTGCAGATCGAGACCACCCTTCTTGCCTGACGCGCAGCGCAGGTGACGAAATCGATGAGCTGTTCATCGCCGAGGGCAAGGTGTGCGCCTTCGCCGCCGCAGACAATCAGCGTGTCAAGGCTCGTCAGTTCCTGTTTGGTTACATCCAGAAACGACCGGTCGGCAATCAGGCTCACCGGGCCGCTGGATTTCGTTGCGCCAGCCTGTTTGGCCAACAAGGTTATGGCGTAATCGCCTGCATATTCGTTGGCCTTGCCGAATGCCTCCATCGGTCCGGCAACATCAAGCACCTGATAATTGGGAAAGATTACAAAGAAAATCTTGCGGGGAATGGGGACAATTTGAGCCATGAAGTATTCATAACTCAAATGGTCAATGTCTTAAATGACAAACATCCCATTATTTCTGCCAAAAAACTAAAATCCTTGAGCAAGGGCGATATTGGGCGGTTGGCGTTGGTGATTTATGGCTCTTTGGGTGGCCAGCGCCAGCGGTATTGAATGCAACCGCCCAATCAGCCACAGGCTCATGTCGATGCCGGCTGGAACGCCAGTAGCGGTGAGGAGGTTGCCGTCGCAAACATAATTTGAGGGGGGGTATGCCGGGCTTTTGAAATCTAGCTCAGTGAAATCGTGACTGGCAGACCAATGAGTTGCCAGTTTTTTATTGCTGGTCAGTCCGGCCGCAGAGAGAAGAACGACACCGGCATTTAAACCTGCAATCCAGCTACATTCAGGAGCATTGGTGGCAAGCCAGTCAAGCAGCTCTGTGTTGTAAATCTCACGACTTATGCCGCGACCGCCGGAAATACACAGAACATCGAGTTCAGGAGCATCGACAAGCGCACAATCTGCTGCAATGCGCAGGCCTCGCGTGCCGATAATATCTTTGCCGGACAAAGACATGAACACGGTGGTGTTGGTCGATGAATTTCCCGTTCTGGAGGCGATATCGCTCATCGTGTTGAAGACTTCCAGGGGGCCGATGAAGTCTGGCTCCTCTACATCATCAAAGACGAGGAAGCCGATTGTGCATGTGGTCATTTTAGCTCTTGGTAAAATTGAAATGCTTTAGACTTGAAACGGGAATATATGCCAACAAGCCCGCTATGGGTGTATTTATTCCAATGATGTTTAACGCTCGAAAATGGCCATGACCAGCTCATTGAATTAACCCATCAACGTCTTCATACTGGCACCAACATGAAAATTAAAAGAGAGGCAATTCAATGACCAGGAAAAACACCCTTATTGTTGGTGCGGGAAGTGGTTTGAGTGCATCGTTGGCCCGCTTGTTTGCTAAAGAAGGCATGACAGTGGCGCTGGCGGCGCGAAATACCGATAAACTGAAACCCCTGTGCGATGAGACCGGTGCACAGGCTTTTCAATGCGATGTATCGCAGGAAGAAGACGTTGCGGATCTTTTTTCAAAGCTTGACGATAACGACCTGACCCCGAATGTGGTGGTTTATAATGCTGGTGCGCGTGTCAAAGGACCGATCTCAGAGTTGGACCCGGAGGCCGTCAAACAGGTGTTGCTGACCAACGCCTATGGCGCCTTTCTGGTGGCGCATCAGGCGTCAAAAAGAATGCTTGATGCCGGCAGCGGTACCTTGCTGTTTACCGGAGCATCCGCTGGCGTAAAGGGCTATCCACAATCAGCCCCTTTTGCCATGGGAAAATTTGCCTTGCGTGGATTATGCCAAAGTCTGGCGAGAGAGTTGCACCCGCAAAACATTCACGTCGCCCATTTTGTTATAGATGGCGGCATTTATTCACCGAGCCGCGGAGGCCATCACAGTGAGCGCGACAAGACGCTGAACCCGGATGAAATTGCCCGGACCTATCTCAATATTCTTGAGCAGGACAGAAGTGCGTGGACATGGGAACTCGAGTTGCGTCCGTGGGTTGAAAAATTTTAATCCGGTTGCCGGTTTCCAGCATCAAATATACCGCTGATTAAATTGGCATCATAAAGTGCATCTACATTAAGTTGCGGGCTGGTTTGCACCGGCACCATGCGGTTTTCAATTGAACGAAGGGTGGCTTCATGATTGCGGGCTATGGTTTCGGCTTCACTGACACTGACGCAGGTAAAACGAACTTTGCTGCCGGGCGACCTGCGTGCCAGGACTTCCACATCGCTGGAGATTATCGTTGCTATTTTAGGGTATCCGCCGGTGGTTTGACAATCGGCCAGCAAGATGATGGGGGCACCGTCACCGGGCACCTGAATGGCGCCAACGCTGGTGGCATCAGAGATAATATTGAAGCTGTCTTTGTGTTTGAGCGGGCGACCGGACAGCCGATACCCCATACGGTCTGACGTTGGCTCAATAGTATATTCCTGCGAGATAAAGTCTTCGAGACTGGCAGCGGTAAAATATTCCACCTGTTGGCCCCAGGTAATGCGAACGGCTGCGCGCCTGGCCAAATCGGGCAGAGTGGCAAAGGTGCGTTCGTCGCACATGTCGACAGAATTTAATTTGAGCGGAATTTCATCGCCGGGGATAAGAATTCTGCCCTTGTGTCCACCAAAGCCAGCGCGAGTGTACGTGGACGAAGACCCCATGACGGGGATGAGATCAAAACCACCGGCGATGGCGAGGTAACAACAGGCGAGACCGGGGGCAATGGTGACTTTGAATTTTTGTCCACGCACAAGGTGCACGCTTTGCCATGCCGCAAAAATGCCACCGGGCGTATCCAACACCTCAATTGAACCACCGGTGCCACTGAGTGCAATTCGCATGCTGTCGGCAAGGACTTCGAAAGTCGGTCCCAGATAAATAATTTCCAGCCCTGCAGTCGTGGCGGAATTGCCGACCAGTCGATTGACCAGCCTGAGATCGCTTCGACACAACGCACCGGACGTAGGCACACCTAAGTGGCGATACCCGGTGCGGCCAAAATCCTGAACACTTGTATGAATGCCGGGAACGCAGGTTTTAAGCACCGGGGTCATGGGGTGATCTCAATAGATTTGAGAGCGTATTCTCTGGCCGACACCTGGTTTGATATGGCGATAAATTCCGATCCTGAAACGGGTTCGAACTTTATCTGATCACCCGGTGCAAACAGGGCAGGCGGGGTTTTGGTGAGGTCAAACAGCTTCACCGGTGTGGTGCCGATCAGATGCCAGCCGCCGGGGCTTTCGAACGGATAGATCGAGGACAGCGAAGTTGCAATCGAGATTGACCCTTTGGGCACCCGGGTTCTGGGGTTGGTGCGACGCGGCAGGTGCAGGGCTTTTGCCAGATCACCGAGATAGGGGAAACCGGGAAGAAACCCTAACATATAGACGTGATATGAAACCTCGCTGTGCAATTTGACAACCTGCTCGATTGTCTGGCCGGTGGTTGCCGCTACTTCTGTGATATCGGTTGCAAATTCTTCTTCATAACATACGGGTATTGACCATTTCCGCACCGAAGTTTTGTGATCGCTGGTGGTGTTTATCAGTGGTGTAATTTGGGCCATCACCTGGGCCGAAGTGGTTGTCAGGGGATCATATTGCACCATGAGGGAGCAAAAGGTGGGGACGATCTCCACGACGCCGGAAAGCTGTGCGTTCGATACGGTGGTTGCCGCACTCAACACCAGACTGGAAAGATCGCGATCAATCTTGTCGCCAAACTCGACAATGATGGCGGTGTCGCCACAAGCACTAATTTTCACGACTAAAGTTCATTTCGGTGAGGGCGACCACTTCAACACCAGCTTCTTCTAGACCCTCTCTGACATATCGCGCGACACCCAAAGAGGTCGGTTCATCGCCATGGACGCAAATGGTGTCGACTTGACATTGAATTATTTTACCGTTGCGGCTGACAATTTCACCATGTTCAACCATGCGTAATACTTGTTTCAGGGCAATTTCAGGATCTTTGAACACTGTGCCTTCGAGTTTTCGCGAAGCGAGATTGCCATCATCATCATATTGACGATCGGCAAAACCTTCACGTGCGAAATCAAGACCCAGCTCTTTGGCGGCACTCTCCAATTGTGAACCTGCGAGGACCACGTAAATAATATCGGGGTCGACAGTTTTTATAGCGCGGCCAATGGCCAGTGCCATGTCCTTGTCTATAGCGGCCATATTGGAGAGGGCGCCATGGGCTTTCAGGTGCGTTACCTTAAGGTCTGCATATGCGGCGATCGCCTGCAGGGCACCGATCTGATAGGTGACGGCATGCTCAAGTGCTGATAGGGACATATCAATATTTCTGCGGCCAAAACCCCACAGGTCATTGAAGCCGGGGTGGGCACCAATGCTGACTCCGCGCGCTTTTGCTGCCATGACATTCTTAGCCATGACATCGGGGTCGCCAGCATGAAATCCACAAGCAATATTGGCGGATTTGATGATTTGCATCAAACCTTCATCATTGCCGATGTCATAGGCGCCAAAACCTTCGCCCATGTCGGCATTCAAATTAATTTTTCG
>CAZJUF010000180.1:0-6466 GCA_964549055.1 uncultured Hyphomicrobiales bacterium
CCCTTCTCCCCTTGCGGGAGAAGGTGGCAGCGTAGCTGACGGATGAGGGGTTTTGGAATGTACTTATAGGTTTTTTCGATCCGCTTTTCCCCCTCATCCGACGCCTGCGGCGCCACCTTCTCCCGCAAGGGGAGAAGGGTTAAGTGTTACCCGAGCGGTGATTGCGTTTTGCTCTTCGAAGTTAGAGATTAACGGTTGATATTCCTGTCCTAACGGCTAGCATTGGGTAAAAATAAAAACAGGGAGGTAAAACATTATGACAATTGCATCGGAAGGTGTTGGCAGTGTTCCGCGTCCGGCCTATTTGCTTAAGGCTATGGGAGAGCTTCAGGAAGGCAAAATATCTGACGCTGATTATGAGGCAACCGTGGACAAGGCGCTGGCTGAGACTATTGCCGGGATGGAAGCAACCGGGTCGGCTATCATTACCGATGGTGAACAATCCAAACCGAGTTTTGCCACCTACCCCTTGAGCGGTCTTGCCAATCTGGCACCCGATGGCGTTGTTATCCCCTTTGCTGACGGCCACACGCGCCAATTGCCGCGTTTGACCCAAGGGCCGTTTGTCTATGGTGCCTATACCGGCTCTTACGTTACCAGGGCGAAAACCTTCACCAAACTGCCGATTAAACAGGCTGTTATCTCGCCATCGGCAATGTTTTTGCTCTATCCAGAAGCGGGGATTGCCGGGTATGCGCGCGAGAAATTTATCGAAGATCTGATCGGTGAGTGCGTCAAGGACATCCGTTCGGCGTTCGATGCGGGCGCACAAGTGGTGCAGATCGATTTCACCGAAGGACGGCTGGCTTGCAAGCTGGACCCGTCGAAGGGTCTGCTTAGGACATTTGTTGATTTGAACAATGCGGTGCTTGAGCAATTTTCTGAAGCGGAGATTGCCAATATAGGCGTGCATACCTGCCCCGGTGGCGATCATAATTCGACACATTCGGCAGATGTTGATTATTCCGAACTTCTGCCCGATCTGTTTAAGATGAAAGCGGGCCGGTTTTATCTGCAAATGGCCAGTGAGGAAGATCGGCCGCGCATCCTCGATATCATTCAACGGGTGCGCCAGGCGCACCAGACCACATTTATCGGGGTGATCGATCCCTGCAATACAAATGTCGAAACCATGGAAACGGTTAGAGACCGAACTCTGGAGATTGCCGAACATCTCAAGGGCACACGTTTTGGCACCACAGATGATTGCGGCTTTTCACCCTTCGGGGATGACATCGCCATGGCGCGCGCCACCGCTTTTGCCAAAATCAAGGCCCGCGTGGAGGGGACAAAACTGGCGGCGGCCAAGCTTGGGTAACAGCTATTCAACGTTTTTTGGGTTAAGCCGAATTATTCACCCCTGGCCAGCCTTCCTGGCGACAATAAACAACGATGCTCCCTTGCCCGGTGGTTGCCATTGATGCTCGATTTCAAAACCGGCATTGGCGAAGTTTTGTTCCAGTTCTTTGAGGGTGAATATCTGCGGCGTCAGGCCTAATACCCTCATAAACGGGACGATGAACCTGAAATACGGCATTGTGTCTGCGATACAGGCGGTACTGGTGATGAAGGTGCCGCCGGGTTTGAGTTTTCCATGTACCTTGGTGATGACGTCACGCCAATTGTCGAGCAGGTGCAAAATACTGTGTCCCATCACCACATCGAGGGATTGATCGGGAAGGTTTAATTCATCAATGCTGGCGCACTGGAACGTGATGTTTTCGATGTTTTGTGCGTCCGCCTTGCCTTGGGCGATTTCAATCATTTTCGCTGAAAAATCTGTGGCCAGGATATGTTTGACAAAAGGTGCATGGGCAATAGCAGTTGTGCCGGTGCCGCAGCCGAATTCCAGCACCTCCATGTCCAACTCAAGGTAATCGCGGGTAATCTGCAACTTTTTCTGGTAAGCCGTTTCATCACCCAGCGGTTGTCGGGCGTAGCGGTTTGCTATCCGGTTCCAAAAGAACGAACTTGCCATGATCTTTTTCCAGTATGTTTTGCGTTTGCGGCCAAATTTTTAATTTCGATAGCCGTCACGGTGATATTCATTTACCCATGCCGGATAACCTAATATGGTGCGCGTTCGAGAAAATCAAGAGCCCCACGCCGGAACTACAAGAAAACTCATGTCGACACGGATATCAGTTAAAACCGAACCTGAACGGCTTTGGGGCATTGGCGCCACGCTTGTGTCTTTGCTGGTGGCAGCACCCGTGGTGGCAATCGCGTTTCTGGCTTTATTTCCAGCTGAGAATATCTGGCCGCATCTTGTCTCAACCGTGCTTCCCGGCTATATCAGCACCACGCTTGTGTTGATGATCGGCGTTGGCATTTCAACATTTGTTATCGGCACCGGCACCGCCTGGCTGGTGACCACGTGTCGCTTTCCCGGACGATCCATATTGCAATGGGCGTTGTTGATCCCGCTGGCGATGCCAACTTACATTATTGCGTATACATACGTTGATCTGTTTGAATTTTCCGGTGTGGTGCAGACTGCCTTGCGCTCGGCTTTTGGCTGGGAGACCGTCAGGGATTACTGGTTCCCGGAAATCCGCTCCCTGCCCGGGGCAATTTTTGTTATGTCATTTGTGCTTTACCCTTATGTCTACCTGACTTCGCGGGCGACATTTTCGCGCCAGTCCGCAGGCTTCCTCGAAGTCAGCAGAACGCTTGGCCGCGGCCCATGGGGTGCGTTTTATTCGGTCGCTCTGCCGATGGCCCGGCCAGCCATTGTTATCGGCGTGACACTGGCGATGATGGAGACTCTCAATGATATAGGTGCTGTGGAATTTTTTGGCGTCAACACGTTGACAGTGGGCATTTACGTCACCTGGCTTGGCCGCAATAATCTCGGCGGGGCCGCCCAGATTGCCACCATCATGCTGGCTTTTGTTTTTCTGCTGATCTGGCTTGAGCGCGCTGCCAGACGCCATCAGAAGTTTCACGACACCTCGTCAAAACAACGCCAGCCCCGCCCGGTGCAATTGTCGGGCAGCGCCAAGTGGCTGGTAACTTTTGCATGCTCTTTGCCACTCCTGTTTGGCTTTGTTATTCCGGCAATCGTGCTGGTTGATGCGTCGCTGGTTTTTTATGAGGACGCTCTTGATGGCCGGTATCTGCAATATGTCTCGAACAGTTTGCTGCTGGCGTCAACCGCAGCCGTAACAGCCGTTGTGGTTGGTTGTTTTTTGGCTTATGCCCACCGTCTTTCGCGCAGTCGCGTGGTGCAATTTGCCATCCGCTTTTCCAGTATCGGCTATGCTGTACCCGGTGCTGTTCTGGGCATTGGCATTTTGATACCACTGGCCAGTCTGGATAATTTTATCGATGGGTTGGCGCGTGAATTTTTGGGATTTTCCACCGGCTTGTTAATGACCGGCACCATGTTTGCGCTGATTTTTGCCTATCTGGTACGTTTTCTGGCCATATCTTACGGCGCAGTGGAAGCGGGGTTGACGCGGATTACACCAAGCCTGGACATGGCCTCGCGCACGCTTGGCCGCACTGCTACGGGTACATTTTTTGAAATACATCTGCCCTTGATAAGACCGGCAATCGGCACGGCTGGCCTGCTGGTGTTTGTCGATGTAATGAAAGAATTGCCGGCAACACTGATCATACGCCCGTTCAACTTTGATACGCTGGCCACCCACGTTTACACGCTTGCCTCGCTCGAATTGCTGGAAGAAAGCGCTCTGTCGGCCCTGACGATTGTCGCCGTTGGCGTTATTCCCGTGATCCTGCTCTCCAAGACCCTGCAGGCCCAGAGCGAGGGCTAGAGTGCTTGATGTTTTGATTGAATCGTTTCCGGCGGACCTTATATGTCCAGCACCAGGATTTTTTCATTTTTGTGTTTTATATTTACCATCTGCCGTATGCTGGCATCAATTCTTGCCAATAAATATTCAAAATTGATGGGCTTGGTAAGATAAGCATCGGCGCCCTGTTTGAGACCGTCCAGAATTCTCTGTTGGTCCGACAGAGCTGACAGCAGCATGATTGGCATGTCGGCGAGCAGCGGGAAATTGCTGCGGACTTCTTTCATCAGTTGCAGCCCATCCTTTCGCGGCATGGTAATATCACACAGGACAAGGTCAGGCTTGTGTTCGACAATCATTTCCAATCCCTGTTCACCGTCACCGGCCTGCAATACCTCGTAACCCGCTTCCTGCAATTCTTCGGCAATGTCATGGCGCAGCTCTGTTACGTCTTCAATGCAAAGTATTGTGTGCATGGGGTATCTGCCTTTCTTTGAGTCCGCTTATGCGACTTTTATCTTTGGCTGCCCAGAGGATTTTGGCGCAGCAATGGGTATACGGATGGAAAATTTGCTCCCGAGAGATTTCCGACTTTCAACGCGCAAGGATCCACCGTGCAACTCCAGCAATTTTATTGCCAGATTAAGACCGATCCCGGTACCGGGAGTGCCGGCTGAAGTTCTTGCCCGGAAAAAGCGCTCACCAATTCTGTGCATTTCGTCAGCGTCGATACCAACGCCCTCGTCATACACCGAGATCACCACGTCACCGAACTCTGTATAGGCTTTTACTTCTATATCAGGGGCATCAGGGGCATATTTCTCCGCATTGGAAAGTAGATTTTCCAGCACCTGCTCGAGGGCGCGGGAATCAGCTGGAACAATCTCGGGAATGTCATCGAGTTCGCAGGAGATAATATGATGTTTGGCAATTTCCTGTTGACGCGAACACACATCTTCGATGACTTTTCCAATTTGGCAGGGTCCAATTTCAACATTGATTTTTCCCTCTTCCATTTTCGCAGCAGTGAGTACGCTTTCCATCAGCCGTGTCATGCGTTGTACGGAATCTCTGATTTTGCCAAATCTTTCCATGGCATTTTCCGGCGAAAGACTGTTTTTCCCTGTCAGCCTTATCAATCGTTGCGCCGTGCTGTCTATTATCGCCAGGGGCGTGCGAAACTCGTGGCTGGCCATGGAAACGAACTGGCGTTGAAGTTCGTTTAACTCTCTTTCCTTGCTCAGGGCTTTTTCCAACTCTACCGCTTTAACTTTCAATTCCACGGTTGCTTTATCGACCATATCTTGAAGGTGATCGCGGTGAGCGATGAGTTCCTGTTCGGTTTTCTTTCTGTTGGTGATGTCGTGGCAGGCTATCAACAGTCTTTGCGCGCCGTTGACTTCAACAAGCTCGCCTGACAGCAGCCCATCGACCATGCAGCCGTTTTTAGTGCGCAAACTGACTTCAATCCCCCGCACAGTGCCGTCGTCGAGGATTTGGCGAATAAAACACTTGCGCCTGGTTTTATCGGGCCAGATACCGAGTTTAAGCGACGTGTTTGCCAGACCTTCCTCACGAGAATAGCCGAGCATAGTCGACCATGCGTCATTGACTTCAATATGTCGGCCGGTTTTCAGAGAAGAGATTGACATGGAAACAGGGCTTAAACGAAATGCAATTGACAAAGCCTCCTGACTTTCGCGCAAGGCTTTTTCGGCGTGTTTGCGCTCTGTAATGTCATCGTGAGTGGAAACCCAGCCACCCGCGGCCATTGGCACCTGTGTGATTTCCAGGAATCCGCCATTTTGAAGTTCTTCAACCGTCGTATGGGTTTTGAAACTGCTGATTGCATCCAGGCATTCCTGAATAAAATTCCTGTGAGCAGCAGCGGCGAAGAGGCCCTTCTCGATACGGTTGTTCATGATATCGAAAACTGACGTTCCGGGCCGGGTCAACTCAGGTGGTAACTGATACATTGAGGCATAGCGGGCGTTGCAGACGATCAGGCGTTTGTCACCATCAAACATACTCAAACCCTGAGACATGTTATCGATCGCAGCATTGAACCGCTCGTTTCTGGCTCTTAGTTCGGTATCTCGCTGACGCAATTCGGTGTTCTGAATAACCAGAATTTCTTCAGCCTGTTTTTGCGCGCTGATGTCAACAAAAACGCCGCGTAAAGTCGCTTGTTCGTCTGGGCCATCAAAAACATTGACAATCTTGCGCACCCAGCAAAATCCGCCATTGGCGCGAAGAATACGAAATTCACATTCGTAATCTTTTCGGTTTTCCCAGGACATTTCGCAATTTTTTACAGCATCATCGAAATCATCGGGATGAACCAGTCTTTGCATAAACCCTTCCGCATACCAGTCATCGGCAGGGTAGCCAAACAATGATGCCTGGGGCCCCACATACAAAAACCTTTGTTTAGGCCAATTAAACTCCCACGGAACAACATTTAATGCTTCCAGCAATTGCTTATAATTCTCAATGCTGTGACCATCACCACTGGGAGAAGTCTGGAGTTTCTTCATGTTATTCTTGATTTCATACCTTTCCATGCGACCGCTGAACAACAGCCTTACTGTTTACTTCCTTCCCCCGTTTTTCAAGTATTGCGAAAACGAATCATTAATTCCCTGTCAACATTCATATCACATTAACGTTTTAGTCTGCGTTTGGTTTATTTTGTGCTAACGCAA
>CAZJUF010000181.1:0-6415 GCA_964549055.1 uncultured Hyphomicrobiales bacterium
TGCGCAATGATATCTGGGAGGTGTTTGATGCGCTTGATCGATCGCGAAACAGATACAAAGCCTTGCGCCCGCTTGAGACGATCGTATCAAACACGGATGGTAAAATAATTGCATCCTCAAATCCCCGGAGCCTGCCCTCGCAATCGACCTTGCCTGAAGCCTATGCGGGACGTTTTTCAAACCGGCAGGATTTGGCCATTGACGAAAAAAACGGTCGTGCTTATGTGCGCCGGGATCTGATTTACCAAAACCGCAAGGTTGGCGGCATATTTTCCACACTCGATGTATCATACCTGATGGCTGAACGCCGCTCGGTTTTGATGGAACTGATTTTCACAAATCTTGCGTTGACCCTGTTGCTCGCCGCAATCGGTTATTTTGCCGTGCGCCGGATGTTAAAACCCATAAGAATACTGGCTGACCATCTTGAGCAGGGCATAAACAGCACGGTTGAACCCATCCCCGCCGGGATTGTAAAACACAAGAACAGTGAATTTGGCCGGTTGTTTCAAAATTACAATGCACTTGTAAAAGTTGTACGCGAACGTGAAGCTCTTGCTGATCGTCTGGCAAGGGAAGAACGTCTGGCCTCCCTTGGCAGACTGACATCGGGCATGGCGCATGAAATCAACAACCCGCTTGGTGGATTGTTCAATGCGGTTGATACGCTCAAGAAACACGGAAGCAGTGCCGCGGTCCGGCGCACCTCGCTGAGCCTGCTTGAACGTGGACTTTCGGGCATTCGTGATGTTGTTTCAACGGCCCTTGCCACCTATCGGCCCGAACGCGATGAACGCAATTTGCAATCAAAGGATATTGATGATCTGGCGTTGTTGCTGCAACCTGAACTGCGCCGCCGCAAATTAACCCTGGAATGCAATAACCTGCTGGGCGATGACCCGCCGGTAAGTGTCGCACCGGTGCGTCAGGCAGTATTAAATCTGCTGCTTAATGCGGCTGCAGCCTCCGTTGAAGGTGGACAAATAAGCCTGCGGGCGGAAGTCGTCGATAATATTCTGGTGATTGCGGTTGGCGATAGTGGTACGGGGCTGCCGGAGCCCGCCAGGCAGTTTTTGACCGGTACTCATGATGGTGCAGTGCCGGTTGTCGATGGCTCTGGCATTGGCCTGTGGATGGTGCAAAGGCTGATAAAGGAGGTCGACGGGGTAATTGATGTTGGCAAATCCAGGTTTGGCGGCACGTTGATAACCACCAGAATTAACCTTCAAGATGATAAACAGGTAATTGAAAATGCCGCATGAGATGCAAACAATAGGGCTTATTGAAGATGACCTGGTGATGGGGGAATCACTGATCCAGCGGTTGCAGCTGGAAGGTTATAAAACCACCTGGTGGCAGACCGGCCAGGAAGCTTGCGCCAACATGCAACAGGTGAACCCGGATATAGTGGTGTGCGATTTGCGCCTGCCCGACATCAGTGGCGATGAGGTTTTTCGCAAGGTTAAATCAGAATTTGGCGGACCGCCCTTCCTGTTTATTACGGCCTACGGGGAAATAGATCAGGCGGTCGAGCTGATGCGCGCAGGTGCGGGTGATTACGTAACCAAACCGTTTGAGGTTTCTGATTTTCTTCAGCGTATTGATGTTTTGCTAACCCAGCGGGCAATCACGAGCAGTGATAATTCCGTCCTTGGCACATCATCAGCCATGCAGGAAATAGCGGTGTTGCTTCATCGTGTCGCAAATATTGACAGCACACTGCTGTTCACCGGTGAAACCGGAGTTGGCAAGGAAGTAGCAACCCGCTTCATGCATCAGATTTCCGCAAATTCAGACAGACCGTTCATGGCAGTCAATTGCGCCGCCATTCCCGCCGAGCTGATTGAAAGTGAGTTGTTTGGCCATGAAAAAGGTGCCTTTACCGGTGCCAAAGACACGCACCTTGGATATGCGGAACGCGCCCAGGGTGGCATCTTGTTTCTGGATGAAATCGGAGAGTTGCCACTCACCGCGCAAACACGGTTGTTGCGGTTATTGCAGGAGAGAGTTTTCACCCGCGTCGGTGGCGAAAAGGAATTGCCGTTTTCCGCCCGGATCGTCTGCGCCACCAATGCTGATCTGGAGCAGATGATTGAAGAAAAATTATTTCGTCGTGATCTCTTTTACCGCATCAATGTGATACCCGTCCACGTTCCCCCGCTGCGCCAGCGCCACGCTGACATACTGCCCTTGATCAATTATTATGTTGAGCTTTTTGCCGAGACCATGCCAAGCAATGTTACCGGATTGTCTTCGCTGGCCGAAGAATCAGCTCTTTCCTATGAATGGCCCGGCAATGTGCGCGAGTTGCGAAACCGGGTTGAACGTGCAGTGGCGCTCGCCCATGATGTACGACTTGGTCAGTCTGATCTGTTTCCCGAATTAGCTGGAGGTGGCAATAGTGATGAGCGCCAGACGATTGCAACGCTGGCGGATGTGCGTGATTTTGCCGAACGTCGCCAAATCCTGCGGGCTCTGGAAAAGACCGGCGGCCAGACCGGAAAAGCTGCCGCATTGCTCGGTGTCTCACGCACCACAATGTGGGAAAAAATGCGACGTCTGGACTTGCTGGCGGATGATCTTTCGTAAGGTTTATCGGACAGAATTTTTTAAATTGTTCGGAAATCCGAACATGTAAAACCCATATAATTTACATAACCTTTTGATTTCACTTATTTTTATGTGTCCGCCTTAACTGGCACAGACCCTGCAATGGATAATGGGTCTTATTTATTATCCATGGGAGGGAAAACACGTGAAACGTTGTGACAAAATGGTAGACATTGGCAGACGTCAGTTTCTGCATGGCGGCGGTGTTGCCGCAGCCGGGATGGCGACCGCAATGGTTATGCCATCAAAAGTGCAGGCAAAAGGCGGCGCGCTGCTTGATTATCCGGCCAATCGGCTTGGTAACATAAGCAATCTCAAAATTAATGAACCAATGGAGGTTGCCTATCCTGATGGCGATGCACCGGGTGTCTTGCTGAAACTTGGCAAGCCTGTTGAAGGTGGTGTCGGTCCGGATGGCGACATTGTCGGGTTTTCAACCATGTGCCCGCACAAGGGATTTGGCCTCAATTACAATGCCGGCGACAAGACATTCAATTGCCCGGTACATCTTTCACGTTTTGATGCGGAAGCCGGTGGTCAGGAAATCTGGGGTCATGCCACACAGAACCTGCCGCAATACACACTTCGTGTTGACGACAAGGGCGACATCTATGCCGAAGGTATAGATGAGCTGCTCTATGGTCGCTTAAGCAACGTACTTTAGGAAAATCGGAGAAAATAAAATGGCTTATAAAAGACAAATCGATCGTCTTCCGATTATTCCGAAAGACGCAAAAGAGCAAAACGTAACCTGCAGCTATTGCATCGTCGGTTGCGGTTACAAGGCCTTTACCTGGCCGATCAAAAAAGAAGGCACGGCTACCAGCAATGCCATGGGTGTTGATCTTGGTAAGCAACAAGATCCCGATACATCCGCCTGGTATTCACCTTCAATGTATAATGTGGTCAAACAGGATGGCAAAGATGTTCATCTTGTCATCAAGCCTGATCCCGATTGCGTGGTGAATTCCGGTCTTGGTTCTGTGCGCGGTGCCCGCATGGCTGAAAACCGCAATTCCAACGTCACCAATACCCAACAGCAACGCCTGAGCGCCCCTCAAGTGTGGCGAAATGGTACCTGGCAACAGACGTCATGGGATGATGCTCTTGATCTGGTTGCGCAAGTTACCGCCCGCTTCATTGACAAAGGCAAAGAGGATGACCTGTTCGTCTCCATGTTTGACCATGGCGGTTCTGCCGGTGGTTATGAGAATACCTGGGGTACGGGAAAGCTCTATTTTGAATCGATGAAGGTAAAATACTGTCGCATTCACAACCGGCCCGCCTATAACTCAGAGGTGCATTCAACCCGTGACATGGGTGTTGGTGAACTTAACTATGCCTATGAAGATTATGAATTGACCGACACCATCTTCCTGGTTGGCGGCAATCCGATGGAGACCCAGACCAACCTGTTCCTCAATCACTGGGTTCCTGGCATGCGTGGTGACAGCATTGACAAGAAAAAGAAAGAACTTCCCGATGAGCCCCATGCAGCAACCAAAGTGGTCATTGTTGAACCGCGCCGCACGGTAACGGTTAATGCCTGCGAAGAATTTGCCGGTAAGGAAAACGTCCTTCACCTGCAAATCAACACCGGTAGCGACCTTGCTTTGTTCAACACGCTGTTCACCTACATCGCTGACATGGGCTGGATTGACAATGAGTTTGTCAAGAACAGCACATTTGAGGGAACCACCAAGCCGCGCGCAGTTACCGGCGGTGATTCTCCTCCACCCAAAGGTGTTGCACAGATAGAAGATGCAGCCCACCCGGCCGTTCTTGGCAGTTTTGACGTGGCCCGCAAGGCCTGTAAAATGTCAGTCGCCAAAGGTGCAAAAATTTGCGGCGTTTCTGAAGCCGATATCAAACTAGCGGCTGAATGGCTTGCCAAACCCAAACAGGGTGGTGCACGCAGGCGCACGGTCTCAGCTTACGAAAAAGGCATCATCTGGGGCAATGACAACTATCGCACTATCGGTGCGCTGGTGAATATTGCGCTGGCGACAGGTAATGTTGGCCGTCCCGGTGGTGGTGTTTGTCGCCTTGGAGGTCATCAGGAAGGGTACTATCGTCCCTCTGATGCTCATGTCGGTCGCCCGGCACCTTATATTGATGATCTTCTCATCAAGGGCAAAGGCAAGGTTCATCATATCTGGGCCAACGACCACTATAAAACCACCCTCAATGCAACAGAGTTCAAACGCGTCTACAACAAGCGCACAAACATGGTCAAGGAAGCCATGGATGCAGCGGCTGGCGGCACGCGCGAGCAACTGGTTGATGCCATTGTCAAGGCAATCAATGCCGGTGGTCTGTTCTCGGTTAATGTTGACATCATTCACTCGCAAATCGGCAAGGCAGCCCATGTTATTCTGCCTGCCGTTGAAGCGGGAGAAATGAACCTCACATCGATGAGTGGTGAGCGTCGTCTGCGCCTGACTGAAAAATATATGGATGGTCCGGGATCAGCCATGCCTGATTGTCTGATTGCAGCAGGTCTTGCTCAAAACCTTGAACGTGTTTTGCGTAGCTCAGGCAAGAGTGAATATGCTGACCAATTCAAGGGCTATGACTGGAAAACCGAAGAAGACGCCTTTATGGATGGTTACAACAAGGGTAATCCAGATGTCACCTATGACCGTCTTCGCGCCATGGGCACAAATGGTGTTCAAGAACCCGTTGTTGGATACAAGGACGGCAAACTGGTCGGCACCACCCGGCTTTATACCGATGGCAAATTCGGTTCCGCTGACAAGCGCGCCCGATTCTGTGCCGGTGCATGGCGGGGCTGGCAGGCCAAGGGCAAGGCTGAACAAAAAGCAAAACATGCGTTTTATATCAACAACGGCCGCTCTAACCTCAATTGGCAAAATCAGTTTTCTGATCAGGAAAATGACTTTGTCCGGGATCGTTACCCGTTCCCGTTCATTGAGATGAACCCGGAGGACATGAAGGAGCTGGGCATCAGCCAGGGCGACCTTGTTGAAGTCCACAATGATGTGGGCGCAACGCAGGCTATGGCCTATCCGACGCCCACCGCCAGGCGCAAGGAAACCTTTATGTTGTTTGGCTCACCCATGGGGCAACAGGGCAATGTGGTCAATGGTGGGGTGAATGAGCTCATTTTACCCGACTACAAACATTGTTGGGCAAACATCCGTAAGATTGCCGACGCACCAGCAGCGGTTAAACATCTTTCCTTTAAGTCAAAAGAATATATCTCTGGTTGACCTTGGCGATAAGACACCAACAACACCGGGCGCATGGAAACAGGCGCCCGGTACTTCTCCAAGTATTGTCACGTTAACAATTGTTGCAACTTAATCGCGACTTAAAACAGCAGAAAACTATCAAAAATATTCTGTATAATTTGCAAAATTCGCCCTTAAGTTGTTTAGCGTGGCAATTCCCCAAGGACTATTTGGCCTTCCGTGTGCAATTGTTGAACTGTTCGGCAATCGGCCCTCACCGGACGTTGGCCTCTGTTTTCAAATCTGCATTGCATCGTAACAAGCTGCCGTTCATGCGGAATTTTTGCGGTGTTCCAAGCGTCAGATTTGTAGTGTTCTGCACAGGATTTCCAACCGAATTTAATGCTGAAGTACCTGTTCCAGGAATTTTTTTGTTCTATCATTCTGTGGGTTATCAAAGAAACTGACCGGTTCGTTTTCTTCGACTATCTGCCCTTCATCCATGAAGATCACCCTGTCCGCCACTTTGCGGGCAAAGCCCATTTCATGAGTGACACAGAGCATGGTCATGCCTTCATGTGCAAGTTCTTCCATCGTGTCCAGGACTTCCG
>CAZJUF010000182.1:0-6408 GCA_964549055.1 uncultured Hyphomicrobiales bacterium
ATGGCAAGCCGGTGCTGTTTCTGCATCCCAAAGATTTTTGCGGTACTCTGGTTGAGCTGGAGCAGCGTTAAACCAATGTCCGATCCCAAACTTGCGAATTCGCGTCAGGAAACAACATGAACATAGTCGGAAGCGTTGCCATTTATTTTGTCTGCTGGTGGGTAACGCTGCTGATGGTGCTGCCAATCGGGGTTCGTACTCAAGGTGAAGAAGGTGAGATTATCCCCGGCACTGTTGCCAGTGCGCCGGTTATACCAAGAATGGGACGGAAACTCCTTTTAACCACCGTTCTGGCCTTTATTCCGTGGAGTCTGGGCTTTGCAATACTGGAACTTGATGTTCTAAGCTTTGCGGATTTTCCGTATGTGCCTGAATTTTCAAATGATTAGAATGCAACACAATCCAGGCAAAAAAAACAAGGCGACTGTTTAGGTACGCCTTGTCATTAAGTTAAGAAAATCATCAGTTCACGGGTTGCACATACTTGCAATCAGCACGGCTTTCAAAGCTATATCGTCATAATGCTTTGCGCCAAATGACTTTCCCTCCCTAGACTTGGGCCGCTCAGCCGTATTCCTCTTGAATTCACGGAAAACACTAAACTGTTTCGTACCTTCTTTTTATTTGGGCGTATCATACGAAAGTCGAATGAAAATGTCACGGATTAATTAAGGTGTTATAATAGTTGCATAAATACGAATGTGTATATGGGTCGTATCGTGTCGGGTTGAGGGGGCATTAACGTCTGCGGAGTAGGGTGTTGAAATGACATATGGTTTTTACAAGTGTTGTTTCGCGGCAATGATGTCGGGTTTTATGGTGTCGGGTTTTGCCGGAGCGGCAAATGCTGAAAGCGGTTTTCACGCCCGATCACGAGACCTGCCTGCAACAAGCAATTCCGGCGCTCGTGACTGTTCTGACTTAACAGGAAACAAACAACCCTCCGGTGCCGGTTATATACGGGATCGAGCCATTGCACCTGCGGACGTCGAACCGGTTGACCCGGAGAGTTTTCCGATTGTCAGATTTGATCTTGGATTGGGTAATCTGCGAAAAAACCGGCATATCTCACCGGGGTTGAAAAACAGCCGGGTGCGGGCAAGGGGGCTGAGCGTGGGGGAGGTGAGCGTCGATACATTCACCGGTGAAGTGGCATTGGATGGCCGGTCGTTAACGCGATCCAAAAACCGCGCCGGTTGTTAGGCAAATTCCTCATCAATTTAAAATCATGTCAGATGTCATTGGACTTGTTAACGCTGCATATATAGGGTCTCTCTCGGTCTTTGATTCCTGAAAACAGTTGCGAGTTATAACGCTCATGCGCTTATCAAAATACTTCCTGCCGACGATTAAAGAAAACCCAAAAGAAGCCGAGATTGTCTCGCATCGCCTGATGCTGCGTGCCGGTATGATCCGCCAGGCCAGTGCGGGTATATACACCTGGCTGCCGCTGGGGTTTAAGGTGCTCAAAAAAATCGAGAATATTGTTCGTGATGAGCAAGAACGTGCCGGTGCCATTGAAGTTTTGATGCCGACCATACAATCAGCGGACCTGTGGAAGCAGAGCGGGCGCTACGAGGATTATGGCAAGGAGATGCTGCGCATTACCGATCGCCATGATCGTGAAATGCTTTATGGGCCGACCAACGAAGAACTTATCACCGATACTTTTAAAAGCGGCGTCAAATCCTATCGTGACCTGCCGTGCAATCTGTTTCATATCCAGTGGAAATTCCGCGATGAAGTGCGCCCGCGCTTTGGTATTATGCGTGGCCGCGAATTTTTGATGAAAGATGCTTATTCCTTCGACCTGACGGTGGAGGAGGGGCGCAAATCCTACAATAAAATGTTTGTGTCTTACCTGCGTACGTTTGACCGGCTTGGCCTCAAGGCGATCCCCATGGCGGCCGATACCGGACCGATTGGCGGCGACATGAGCCATGAATTTATTATTCTGGCCGAAACAGGTGAAAGCGAAGTCTATTGCCATCGTGATCTAATTGAGTTTGACGTGCCGGGTGCAGATCTTGATTATGATAGTGATCTTGAGCCGATCATCGCTAAATGGACTGCACCTTATGCCGCCACCGATGAAGAACACGATGCGGAACGCTTTGCCGCCGAAGTAGATGAAAAGGACCGTTTGCAGGCGCGTGGCATCGAAGTTGGTCACATCTTCTTTTTCGGTTCGAAATATTCCAAACCTCTCAATCTTAGCGTTCAGGATGCAACCGGCCAGCAGGTGGCGATTGAAAGCGGCTCATACGGTGTTGGCGTCTCGCGGCTTGTGGGTGCCATAATTGAAGCCAGCCACGATGACAATGGTATCATCTGGCCCAAGTCAGTCTCACCGTTTGATGTCGGCCTGATAAATCTCAAAGCCGGTGATGATGCAACGGACGCTGCGTGTGAAGATCTTTATGACAGGCTGACCAAAGATAATATCGATGTTCTTTATGATGACACCAATGATCGCGCCGGTGCCAAGTTTTCGAACATGGACCTTATCGGTCTGCCGTGGCAACTTATCGTTGGCCCCAGAGGTGTGGCGGCAGGTGAGGTTGAGGTCAAATGCCGCGCGACGGGGGAGCGCGAGACTTTATCTGTTGAAGAAGCATTCAATAAATTAACCTCAGAGTTTCGTTGATTATGTCCAGTTCCACCAGAGCCTTTGCACCGTTTGAATGGATGTTGTGTCGACGCTATTTACATGCCCGGCGCAAGGAAGGATTTATTTCCGTCATTGCCGGGTTTTCCTTTCTCGGTATCATGCTCGGGGTGGCAACGTTGATTATTGTCATGTCTGTGATGAACGGGTTTCGCACCGAACTTCTGGGCAAGGTTTTGGGTTTTAACGGCCATATCTCCGTGATTTCAGCGCAGGGACCACTACTGGATTTTGATGCAGTGGCCAAACGTATCCGGCCGGTTAAAGGTATAAAAAGCGTTGTGCCGATGGTTGAGGGCCAAGCCATGGCTTCCGGTGCGCTTGGTAATTCTGGTGTGCTTGTGCGCGGTTTCAGAAAAAAAGATGTCGCGACGCTTAACGGTATCGGTAGTTCATTGCGCGCGGGCTCGTTGAAAAACTTCTCAAGCCAGAACGGTGTGTTGATTGGTTCACGTCTGGCGGCAAGGCTGGGAATAACCATTGGCGACAAGCTGACGTTGATCACTCCCAGAGGCAATGTCACCCCTTTTGGTGTAACACCGCGAATCAAATCCTATCCCGTTGCCGCTATCTATAATATCGGCATGTCGGAATATGATTCCGGTTTTGTTTTTATGCCTTTGGAAGAAGCCCAGTTATATTTTAACAAAGGTGAGGGTGTCAGCGCTCTCGATATTCGCGTCGATGATCCCGACAAGGTGCAATCGGTGCGCGAGGAAATTGCCAGGGTGGTTCAGGCGCGGGTGAGAATTTCAACCTGGCAGGAGGCCAATTCAAGCTTTTTCAATGCCCTTCAGGTCGAACGCAATGTCATGTTTTTAATCCTGACGCTGATTGTTGTGGTGGCCGCATTGAACATCGTTTCCGGCCTGATCATGCTGGTCAAGGATAAATCCAGCGATATCGCCATCCTCAGGACCATGGGGGCAACGCGGGGTGCGATAATGCGGATATTCTTTATTACCGGTGCCAGCATCGGCGTGGTTGGAACTCTTGCGGGGTTTGTACTGGGTACGGTGTTTTGCCTTTACATTGAAGACATCCGGCAATTTCTCTCCAGCCTGTCGGGTACAGAATTATTCTCGCCTGAAATATATTATCTCAGTCGGTTACCCGCTGAAATCAACCCGACAGAAGTAGCCTCCGTTGTGCTGATGGCGCTGGCTTTGTCTTTTGTTGCCACTCTTTATCCCTCATGGCGTGCCGCCCGGGTAGATCCGGTTGAAGCATTGCGATACGGCTAACTCAACTCGGAATTTCTCTTGGAAACCATCTTAAACTTAAACGGCATTCATCGCACCTACACTCAAGGTACAGTTACGCTTGAAGTCTTTGCTGACGCAAATCTGTCACTGAACAGCGGCGAGGTTGTTGCTCTCGTCGGGCCATCGGGTTCGGGTAAATCATCCTTGCTGCATATTGCCGGCCTGCTTGAAGCACCCGACAAGGGGCAGATTTTTATCATGGGTAAAGATTATTCAAGCGCCAGAGATGGAGCAAAAACCGGTGCCCGGCGCGATTTGGTTGGATTTATCTATCAGTTCCATCATCTGCTGCCCGAGTTAAATGCGCTGGAAAATGTATCAATGCCGCAAATGATTGCAGGCGTTAAAAAAACAAAAGCCAATGAGCGTTCAGCTTACCTGCTTGAAAGTCTGGGGCTGGCCCAAAGAATAACTCATAGACCCGCTGAACTTTCCGGTGGCGAACAACAACGTGTGGCGATTGCGCGCTCGTTAGCCAACAGACCAAAATTGCTGCTGGCGGATGAACCTACCGGTAACCTTGATCCCGAAACAGCGGACCTGGTCTATGGTGAGTTGCTGAGTTTGGTGCGCTCGGAAGGCATTGCCGCCCTGATTGCCACGCACAATCCCGAGCTTGCCGCGCGCATGGACCGCACAGTGCTGATGCAGGGCGGGCAACTTATTCCCGTTTAAAAATGTTTTCAACAAGCCGCTGCAATCACTGCCGTGACTCAAAGCCGTAATTGTCCGAATATAAAGCATGGTTAAAGCGGTTAAATCAGATAATTCATCGACCAAGTCCAGTTACACTGCTGGCGTCGGTTTCGTACATCTGCGTGTACACAGTGCTTTTTCGTTGCTCGAAGGAGCCATGCACATCGGCACACTGGCCAAGCTTGCCCGCGACCATGACATGCCCGCACTTGGGCTTAGTGACAGTGGCAATCTGTTTGGAGCACTGGAGTTTTCGCAAACCCTGGCCTCAAACGGCGTTCAGCCGATCATGGGGTGCACGTTACGCATTGCCTTTGATGACATAGGCGAACAAACCGACAATCGTTATCAAGACACTGCACGTGTCGCCATGTTGCCGCTGATTGCCAAGGATGAGTGCGGCTTCATGAATTTGATGCACCTGTCCAGTTGCGCATATCTTGAAAGTGATGCAGCGCAAGATCCGCAAATACCCCTGAGCCTGCTGCGTCAGCACAGTGAGGGCCTGATTGCCTTATCGGGCGGTCCCACCGGGGCTATCAATCAGGCATTGGTCGAGCGGGTGCCCAATGAAGCAGAACGGATTGTTGAGTGTCTTTTGGATATCTTTGGTGATCGGTTTTATATCGAATTACAACGCCACAGTCTGCCTGAAGAATTGCTGGTGGAAAAACCTCTGGTCGATTTTGCTTATCAGAAAAATATTCCGCTCGTTGCTGTCAACGAACCACACTTTGCCAAATCAGAAGAATTTGAGGCCCATGACGCCCTTGTCTGTATTCGCAACGGCACTTTTGTGGCGGAAGAAAATCGCCCGCGTTTAACCCCGGAACATTATTTTAAATCTCCTGCCGAAATGGTGGCCCTGTTTGCCGATCTGCCTGAGGCTGTGGCAAATACAATCGAGATTGCCCAGCGCTGCGCTTACCGCCCCCACACGCGCGCGCCAATTCTGCCATCGTTTCTGGATAATGATGGTTTAAGTGACGAGGAAAATTTCGAAGCAGAAGTCAAGGAATTGCGCGATCAATCGGCGGAAGGGCTGAAAGTTCGCCTGACGGAGGTGGGGGATAGTTCAGGCAAGCCGGAACAGGATTACTGGGACCGGTTGAACTATGAACTTGATGTCATCATAGGCATGAGGTTTCCCGGCTATTTCCTCATTGTTGCAGATTTTATCAAGTGGGCGAAATCGCGCGGTATTCCGGTGGGGCCGGGCCGTGGTTCGGGTGCGGGCTCTGTGGTTGCCTGGTCGCTCACCATTACCGATCTTGATCCTTTGCGCTTTGATCTTCTGTTTGAACGGTTTTTAAACCCGGAACGCGTGTCGATGCCGGATTTTGACGTGGATTTTTGTCAGGACCGCCGCGAAGAAGTCATAGAATATGTGCAGGAGCGTTATGGTGTTGATCAGGTTGCCCAGATAATCACCTTTGGAAAGCTGCAGGCGCGTGCTGTTTTGCGTGATGTCGGCCGGGTGTTGCAACTGCCCTATGGTCAGGTTGACCGCCTGTGCAAGATGATCCCAAACAACCCGGCCAATCCGACAACGCTGGAAGAAGCCATCAACACTGAAGCGCCTATGCGTGAAGCCCGCGATGAAGACGTAAATGTCGCCAAAATGCTTGATATCGGGCTTAAACTGGAAGGTCTTTACCGCCACGCTTCAACGCATGCCGCCGGTGTTGTTATCGGCGACAGGAAACTTGATCAACTGGTACCGCTTTATCGTGACCCGCGTTCTGAAATGCCGGTGTCGCAATACAATATGAAATGGGT
>CAZJUF010000183.1:0-6367 GCA_964549055.1 uncultured Hyphomicrobiales bacterium
ACTCAAGGTCTTCGCGAAACCCCAGATCAAGCATTTCATCGGCTTCATCCAGCACCACAGCTTTAAAACCGGTTGTATTCAACGACCCGCGCCCGATGTGGTCGCGCAACCGCCCCGGTGTTCCCACCACAATGTGAGCACCGCGCGCAAGATCCCGGCGCTCGGTGCGCGCATCCATGCCGCCAACGCACGAAACCACAACGGCCCCGGTTTGCTCATAGAGCCATTCAAGCTCGCGTTTTACTTGCAAGGCAAGCTCGCGTGTCGGTGCCACAACCAGCGCCAGCGGGACTTTTGAGTGTGAGAATTTTTCTTTACCCTCCAATAAAGTGTCCGCAAAAGCCAGACCAAAAGCCACGGTTTTCCCCGACCCGGTCTGGGCCGACACCAGAAGATCGGCACGCCTAAGTTCCGGTTTCAGGATGGCCAATTGCACCGGCGTCAGTTCGGTAAACCCGCGTTTGCTCAATGCTGACCCAAGAGCCGGGACGATACCTTCAAATTCTTCCATTATTTTTCACCAGGGGGGTTGGGGAGTTATATTGGCTGTCTTGTAGTGCCTGTTGAAAGCATTGTACAGAAAACAAGAAAACCCATACCCAAAACATTCATGACGCAACACGTTTTCCAGTTTCCGGGCGAGACTAATTGATCACATCGTGTTAGCAGGTGATGATAAAGTTTATTGTACATAAAGGGCGGCAAAATGCGGGCATCTATCGTCATATCTGCTGTGGTGGCGGTGCTGGTTGGGTTTGGCAGCACACTGGCTGTTATCCTCGCGGCAGCAAATGCACTCGGTGCCAGCCCTGAACAAACATCTTCGTGGGTGGCAGCCTTGTGTCTGTCGATGATGGTGACCACGGCAATTTTAAGCATTCGCCACAAAATGCCCATCGTAACCGCATGGTCAACACCGGGAGCTGCGATTATCGCAGCATCTTCTGGTATGAGCATAAACGCTGCCGTAGGGGCGTTTATGCTGGCCGCTGCCCTGATTTTGTTGACAGCTGCGCTACGCCCGCTCGCTGCTTTGATTGAAAAAATCCCTGCAACCATAGCCTCCGCCATGTTGGCCGGAGTGTTGTTCAGCTTTGTCATGGCGATTTTTGAGCATCTGCAAAGCGCGCCCGCACTGGTGTTTCCGCTTGTTGCAGCTTTTGCAATCCTGCGCCTGTTTTCACCAACATGGGCGGTTCTGGCCGTTCTTGTGCTTGGCGTCGGCCTCGCCTATCAGTTGGGAATGACGCAGGAGATTGGCCCGATGCAACTATCCGCGTTAACATGGATTTCCCCGGAGTTTGAACCCGCCAGCCTCATCGGATTAGGGTTGCCGCTTTACATTGTCACCATGGCATCGCAAAACCTGCCCGGTTTTGCTGTACTCAAGGCAGCGGGATATAACGTGCCTTCCAGATCAATCCTGACAGTAACCGGCCTGGCGTCCCTGGTAAGTGCAGGAGTTGGCGCTCACACATCAAACCTCGCCGCCATCACCGCCTCCCTGTGCACCGGTCCTGACACCCATCCCGATAAAGATAAACGCTGGCTAACCGGTCCGGTCTATGCAGCTGGATACGGAATTCTTGCCCTGTTTGGCGCGTCCCTGGTAACGCTGTTTGCAAGCTTCCCTCAAGCCCTGATTGCCACTGTTGCCGGCGTCGCTCTGGCCGGACCTCTGGTTGCAGCTTTAGGGGCCAGCATGACCACAGCCGAAGACCGTTTTGCTGCTGTTATTACCTTCCTCGTCACGGCTTCCGGCATAAGCGCATTTGGCATCGGCTCCGCCTTCTGGGGACTAATTGCAGGACTTGCAGTCTTTGGGCTGGATAGATTGGCGAAACGATTGCGGAAAATTTAAGATTTAGATGGTGACACGCGCGGACTTGCAGGCTTATTTGGAACTGTGTATGTCATACAAAGACATGCAATTAGGCTCCTGAAAACGAATAGGCTTCAATGTCGCAACACCAAAATACTCATGTTAAAACCGTCCTGATAACCGGGGCCGCCCAACGCATCGGGCGCGCTATTGCGCTGGATTTTGCCCAAAACGGCTGGAATGTAGCTGTGCATTATCATCGATCGCACGAACAGGCCGGGCAGGTTGCAAAAGAAATTGAAAACCTGGGACGTAAAGCCTTATGCGTTAAATGTGATCTCGCGGAAGCTTCTGCCGCCGAGACAATTTTCAGCCAGACGGCCCGCCATCTGGGGCCAGTGTCGTGTTTGATCAATAACGCTTCAGTTTTTGAGCCAGACGATATCGCTTCAGTATCCGCCGCCAGCTGGGCGCTGCATCTGGATGTAAACCTCAAGGCACCGGTGTTTTTAGCCCAGTCTTTTTCCGCCCAGCTTGAGCCCGGCATGGACGGTAATATCATCAACCTGATTGATCAACGCGTGTGGAAACTCAACCCGCAATTTCTGTCTTACACCACCAGCAAAGCCGCATTGTGGACCTTGACGCGCACACTTGCTCAAGGCCTGGCGCCCGCTATCCGGGTTAACGCCATTGGCCCCGGCCCGGCTCTGCCCAATGAGCGCCAGCGCCGCGTGGATTTTGACCGCCAGGTCTCCGCCACTTTGTTAAATCGCGGCACCAGCCCGGAAGAAATTTGCCGGACAATACAGTTTATCCTTGCAACGCCCGCCATGACCGGACAAATGATAGCACTTGATGGCGGCCAACATCTGGCCTGGCGCACCGCCGATGTTGTTGGCATTAAAGAATAAACGTAACATTACAATCGAAAAGGGCTATCGAAATGACACAATCTGCGAGCAAACCCGCCGTCAATATTGCCGATGCCCTCCGCTCTATCAGACATGTATTCATAACCGATCTCACTTTGGACGCACTCATCGGCGTTTATGAACATGAAATAATCAACCCGCAAAAAATAGTCATAAACATTGACCTGACCGTGAGCGAAGATAAAGATTCGATTGATGACAAGTTGATGGGTGTGGTCTGCTATGAAACCATCGTCAACAAGATCAAGACCATCATTGCTGCGGGTCACGTCAATCTGGTCGAAACCCTGGCCGAGCAATTCGCCGATGCCTGCCTCGAAGATAGCCGCGTTATCGCCGCACGCATTCGCCTGGAAAAACCACAAGCCATATCCGAAGCCGCCAGTGTCGGCATAGAAATCGAGCGCTCCAACCCGCGCAGTTGATAATTGAAGAAAGCATGCCAGAAAACACGACCACTACAATTGAACCGGTAAAATCTGGCCCCGAGGTCATCAAGGCCTTCCTAAAAACCCTGCCCTCAAGCCCCGGCGTCTATCGCATGTTGAACGACAAGGGCGATATTCTCTATGTCGGCAAGGCGCGCAGCTTAAAAAAGCGCGTACAAAGCTATACCCGCATGATGGGTCACACCAACCGGATTGCCCAGATGATCCTGTTGACCAGTGACATGGAATTTATCACCACCGCCACCGAGGCCGATGCCCTGCTGCTTGAGGCCAATTTGATCAAGCGCTTCAAGCCCCGGTTCAATGTGGTGCTGCGCGATGATAAATCCTTCCCCTATATTCTCCTTGCCCGCGACCATGACATTCCCCAATTGGTCAAGCACCGTGGCGCCCGCAATCGCAAGGGCGATTATTACGGACCCTTTGCGTCTGCCGGTGCCGTCAACCGCACCATAAACACCCTGCAACGCGCATTCCTGCTCAGGTCATGTTCTGATTCAGTTTATGAAAACCGCTCACGACCCTGCCTTTTGTACCAGATAAAAAGATGCAGCGCGCCGTGTACCGATGAAATATCGAAAGACGATTATGCCCGTCTCGTCGATCAGACTTCCATCTTCCTGTCCGGCCGCAACCAGTCGGTTCACGACCGGTTGCATAAATTAATGGAGGTGGCCAGCGCCGCCCTTGATTTCGAACAGGCCGCCATCTACCGCGACCGCATTTCAGCCCTCAGCCACATTCAGGCCCATCAGGGCATCAACCCCAAACACGTCAAGGAAGCCGACGTATTTGCACTTCATCGAGCCGGGGGGGAGGTCTGTATTCAGGTGTTTTTCTTCCGCGCTGGCCAAAATTGGGGCAATCGAGCCTATTTTCCCCGTGCCGATAAAAGCCATGAGGAGGCTGAAATCCTCGAGAGCTTTCTGGCCCAGTTTTACGACGACAGACCGGTGCCAAAAACCCTGCTGCTCAGCCATGACATCCCGTCACAAAAGCTTCTGCAAAATGCCTTGAGCATTAAATCCGACCGCAAAGTCGATGTGCTTATCCCCCAGCGCGGCGAAAAAAAGGCGCTGGTCGGCCATGCCCAGATCAATGCGCGCGAAGCACTCGAACGCCGCATGGCTGAAACCGCCTCGCACAAAAAACATCTGCTTAAACTGGCGGAACTATTTGATCTCGAAAGCCCGCCCGCCCGCATCGAAATTTATGACAACAGCCACATTCAGGGCAGCCATCCGGTCGGTGCCATGGTGGTTGCCGGTCCTGACGGGTTTTTAAAAAACCAGTACCGGAAGTTCAACATCAAGGACAAAAATACCAAACCCGGCGATGATTACGCCATGATGCGCGAAGTGATGACGCGGCGTTTCAGCCGCCTGTTGCGCGAGGCCGACAAGGCTGAAACAGAGGCCGAAGAAAACCCCTGGCCTGATCTCCTGATTATAGACGGTGGCAAGGGGCAGCTGAGTTGTGTCAACGAGGTTTTGGAGGATCTGGGCATTGACGAATTAAACGTCGTCGCCATATCCAAAGGACCGGACCGCAATGCCGGTCGCGAAAATTTCCACATGAAGGAAAAATCCAGCTTCATTCTGGAACCCAGAGACCCGGTGTTGTATTATATTCAAAGATTGCGTGATGAAGCACACAGGTTTGCCATTGGCTCACACCGTGCACGGCGCAAAAAAGCTCTTGGCACATCGCCGCTTGATGAGATTGCCGGTATAGGTCCGGGGCGCAAAAAAGCACTGTTAAGGCAGTTTGGTTCGGCAAAAGCTGTAAGTCGGGCTGGATTAACTGATCTAGAATCAGTAAAAGGTGTAAGCAAATCTATGGCCCAGATAATTTATGATCATTTCCACTCAACTTCGAAGTGATTTGATGTTTCGGTAATTAAGCAAAATGGCAAATATTCACCATGATCGCAGGATGCAGATAACCAGTCTGCCCAACCTGTTGACCTATGCCCGCATCCTGGCGGTGCCGGCTCTCGTTGCCACGTTTTATTTTGACGGCATGACGGCGCGGTGGATTGCCTTGGGGATATTTATTGTCGCCGGCATTACCGATTTTCTCGACGGCTACCTCGCCCGCGCCCTCGACCAGCAATCATCGCTTGGCCGCATGCTTGATCCCATTGCCGATAAACTCATCGTCTCATCCGCCCTGTTGATGCTGGCCAGTGACGACACTATCGCTGGGTGGTCACTGATACCGACAGTTGTCATCTTGATGCGCGAGATACTTGTGTCAGGCTTGCGCGAATTTCTGGCCGAGCTGCAAATAAGTGTACCTTCAAGTCGACTGGCAAAATGGAAAACCGCCGTCCAGATTATCTCAATCTGCTTCCTGCTCGCCGGTGACGCCGGTGAAACACTCTTGCCGGGAACACTTGAAATCGGTATCGCAGGCTTATGGTTTGCCGCCATCATCACGCTGATCACCGGCTTTGAATATTTCCGCGCCGGCATCAAACATCTGCTGGAACAGGATTGATGAAAATACTCTATTTCGCCTGGGTAAGACAAAAAGCCGGAGTGTCGGAAGAAGATATCGACCTGCCACCGGAAGTGAAAACCCTGAGCGATCTCGTCAAATGGCTCAAAGCCCGCGGGCCTGAATTCGAAGCCGCGTTTGCCGACATAAAATCAGTCCGCGCCGCCATCGACCAGACCCACGCCAGCCTCGATGCCCCCATTAAAGACGCCAGGGAAATAGCCTTTTTCCCGCCGGTTACCGGCGGTTGATACGGGGAAACCAGAGGCTACCCCATCGCCCCATCATCTCCGTATGGGCGGCGCGAAAGTCTATGGGCTGCTGCCTATCCGGAAACTGTAGTCGTGCAAGATCAGGACCTGATTTTTAATCAGTCCGCTACCTGGCCGCAACTCCTCCTCGTGGGCTCACGAGCAAATCTGACTGCCATCGCGCTCGTAACGGCATTCGCCGGGACCGATTGGTCCTTTTGGATTGCAACTGAACTTGCAAGCGTTGACTTTTGGAGCGCAATTATCATCATAGTAACTCTTGCGTAAATCTCCGTCCCAGCCCTTGCTGTTGCCAAGCTTGGTAAGCTTGCTGTGACATTGCTGACCAATGACTTCACAACGCTTTACGCACTGTTGGGGGGATGCCTGTGTTGGTGGTGGTGGATC
>CAZJUF010000184.1:0-6359 GCA_964549055.1 uncultured Hyphomicrobiales bacterium
ATTGTGGCGACACCGATGGTGGTTTGCAGGCCGTTGTAAACAAGCGTCATGTGGCGGGCAGCGCGCAAGGGAATGGCAATGACGATTGAAAACAGGGCCATTCCAGCAATTGAGCCAACGCCAAACACCGCAATGTAAACCAGTCCCAGCCACGGTGAAGACAGGGTTTGCAAAGTCAGCAAAATTAGTGCTGCCGATCCCGCCATGCCATGCATCAATCCCACCAAAAGAGCGCGGATGGGAAAACCCTTGGGGTGGGTATGTTGGTGACCGGCGCTATCATGGTTGCTCTTTTTTTCCCCTTTATGGGAATGAGCATGGAAATGGCGCATATCAGCCCCGTCATTTTGACTATGGGTATGAGTGTGAAAGTGGACGCGGTCGCGGATCACGCGCCTGAGAACATCGCCGCCCAGAAAAATCAACATAATGCCAACAGCAAACTCAATGCCGCGCACAATTTCCTCAGGAACAATATTGGCGACAAACAGCACGATTGAGCCAAACAAAAACAGGGTAAGTGTGTGACCCAGGCCCCAGGCTGCCCCCTGGCGCACGCCTTCCCAGACAGTACTGGCACGCGATGAAAGCGAGGCAACTGCGGCAATATGGTCGGCCTCAACCGCGTGGCGCATGCCAAGCAAAAAACCCAGTAACAGAATGGAAATCATAATATTTTGTCCCTTAGGCAAATGCCTGTTCGTGCACCTGTTTACTTTGTTTTTCCAGCCAGTTGTACCACTCATTCATCCCCTAGCCGCATTTTGCCGAGAGCTGAATGATCTCAATTTCCGGATTTACCTTGTAGGCGTGTACCAAACATTTTTCCACATCAAAATCGAGGTGCGGCAACAGGTCGGTTTTGTTGAGAAGCATCAATTGCGATGCCTGAAACATATGCGGGTATTTGAGTGGTTTATCTTCGCCTTCGGTGACAGATAATATCGCCACTTTTGCAGTTTCACCCAAATCAAACAAGGCTGGACACACCAGATTGCCAACGTTTTCAATCATGACAATCGAACCCGGTAATTGGGATATGTAAAAATGTCATCACGACGATCTCGCAAGGGCGGCACAACAAGTTCAAAACCTTTGAGGCGCAAACAATACGAACATCGCAGTTTGTGGTGTAATCCAAGCCTAGCGGTTTGACTTCACCTTCTTGCACAAAGCGCAACAGGCTCACCTGAAAAGAGGCTGACACTTCCGAAATTTCATCCAAAAACACCGTGCCGCCGTCAACGGCCCTGAATAGCCCCAACCGGTCACTGTTGGCGCCAGTAAAGGCACCGCGCTTGTGGCTGAACAATTCGGAATGCACATGAAACCTTATTCCCATTTTGCATACTTTCTTTGTATGCCGCCAGCAAAGGTGTAAACAGATTTGTGAAATCCGGATATTTCCCGCTTCAAGTATAATTGAGATGGCCCATGATGAGGGGGCGTCTTTGCTAATCCATAAACCCCATGTCAATTTTATTGACGGTTAATGCGTTTTATGACTGTGTTTAAATACTACCGTCAGGGTCAATTCCAAATTGGCCTGTGATAATACTAACATAGCGTTTTTTCTCTCGCTTTGAATGGAGTTGCGATCAATATGGATACCAAACCCTGCATCATTTGCGTGGCGATTACCGGATCAGTCCCAACAAAGAAGCATAATCCAGCGGTGCCAATTTCCATCTCTGAACAAATTGAAAGCACCCAGGCTGCATTTGAGGCAGGCGCGACCATCGCCCATTGCCATGTTCGCAATGAAGACCAAACGCCAAGTTCAGACCCCGATAAGTTTGCGGCCTTGAAAGAGGGTTTGGAAAAACATTGCAAGGGCATGATTATTCAACTGTCAACTGGCGGACGCTCAGGTGCGGGAAGCGAGCGCGGCGGCATGTTGCCTTTGTCGCCAGATATGGCCTCGCTTTCAGTCGGCTCAAACAATTTTCCCACAAGAGTGTATGAAAACCAGCCTGAACTGATTGACTGGCTGGCAGCGGAAATGGACAAATATAACATCAAACCGGAAATTGAAGCTTTCGATCTTTCCCATATTTTCCAGGCGGTGAAAATGCAAAAGGATGGACGTCTCAAAGGTCCGTTGCACATCCAGTTCGTTATGGGGGTCAAAAACGCCATGCCGGTGGACAGGAAAGTTTTTGACTTCTACGTGGAAACCGTAAAACGCATCGCCCCTGACGCGACCTGGTGCGGGGCCGGCGTGGCTGCCAATCAGATCGTCCTCAACGAATGGTCGATTGCCGCTGGCGGTCACACAAGAACCGGGCTCGAAGATAATATGCGGATTGACCGGCACACGTTAGCGCCATCAAATGCAGCTCTTGTCGAGCGTGCAGCCGAGCTATGCGACAAATACCAGCGCCCGGTGGCAAGCTGGCAGCAAGCCCGCGACATTTTAGGCCTGCCGTTGCGGCACTGATTTTTACCGGTCTATTTTGGTTGAGAGAATGATCGATGACATGGTTTGATCAATTCCTTCAATACAACCGATTTTATCAATTATGGTATCCAGCTCACCCATGGTTGGCGCAGAGACCATACCGGCCATGTCAAATTCCCCGCTGATCGAATAAAGAGCTGTCAGTGTTTTTATGGCAAAAAGCTCATTTTCGATGCTGGCACGCATGATTGGCGGGAACTTGATCATCACCAAAGCCCTTACCCGGTTTTCGAGATATCCTGATGACAGTTTTACCGAATACCCTTCAATAACACCGTTGCGCACAAGTTTTTGCAACCGCATTTGAGCAGCCGTTCTTGAAACCGACATTTTGCGCGCAATTTCTGAAATGGATAACCGGCCATTTTCACGTAATAATATAATGAGTTGCTCGTCTTGAGGAGACAGATTCATAGAAATCTCAAAAAGGTTAGTTTCGCAATTAAATTAGTTAAATCATCTAAATTACCCTTAAAAAAGACCATATTGGCTAATTGATATCACTGCAAGGCCCCTGTTAAAGTTGCACCATAATTTGATCACGGAGCCATAACAACATGACCAGTACCGAGATATTAAATTCAGCCGGATTTTCATCATCACAACTCAGTGGTGGAACGCTTGTTGTTCACACGCCTGTTGACGGGAGTGAACTGGCAAAGCTGAAAACCCACAACCGGGCCGATGTGGAAAACATGATTGCCAAAGCTGCTGACGCCTTCAAGACCTGGCGGCTTGTTCCCGCCCCGCGGCGCGGTGAACTGGTGCGTCTGATTGGCGAAGAGTTACGGGCCGAAAAGCAAAACCTGGGAGCGCTGGTGTCACTGGAATGCGGCAAGATACTGCAGGAAGGCCTCGGCGAAGTGCAGGAAATGATCGACATCTGCGATCTTGCCGTCGGGCTGTCGCGCCAGCTTTTCGGGTTGACAATTGCGTCAGAACGCCCCGGCCATTGCATGCGTGAGGCCTGGCATCCAATGGGGACCTGCGCCATCATTACCGCCTTCAATTTCCCCGTTGCGCCATGGTGCTGGAATGCTGCCCTGGCATTGGTCTGCGGCGACCCGGTGATCTGGAAGCCATCGGAAAAAACCCCACTGACAGCACTTGCAACACAAAAAATATGTGATCGCGCGCTTGCTCGATTTGGCGATGCACCGGACGGCTTGATCCAGACCGTGATCGGCGAACGCGATATTGGCGAGGTGCTGACTTCCTCGCGCAATGTAGCGATCGTATCAGCCACCGGATCAACCCGTATGGGGCACGCGGTAGGCACAGCGCTGGCTGAAAGGTTTGGCCGCTGCATACTTGAGCTTGGCGGCAACAACGCGATGATCGTAACGTCTTCGGCTGATCTGGAAATGGCATTGCGCGCCATCGTTTTTTCCGCCGTTGGCACAGCAGGACAACGCTGCACATCATTACGAAGGCTGATTGTTCACGAAGACATTTATGACGAACTCATTCCACGCTTGAAATCTGCGTATGATGGTTTGCCAATTGGTGATCCGCTGGTTGATGGCAATCTGGTGGGGCCATTGATCGACGAACAAGCTTATGAAGCAATGGCATCAGCGCTCATACAGGCAAAGGCCGATGATGGATTAATCCATGGCGGCCAGCGCCAGCTTGAACAGGCGTTTCCACATGCGTTCTACGTTTCTCCGGCAATAGCCGAAATGGCTGCACAAACCGACATTGTGCGACATGAGACCTTTGCCCCGATCCTGTACGTGATGAAGTACAGCGAACTGGATACAGCAATTGCAGTGCAAAACGATGTGCCGCAAGGTCTGTCCTCATGCATCTTTTCAACCGATGTGCGCGAAACCGAATATTTCCTGTCTGCCAGCGGATCAGATTGCGGCATTGCCAATGTCAATATCGGTCCCTCAGGCGCGGAAATTGGTGGTGCGTTTGGCGGTGAAAAAGAAACCGGCGGCGGACGCGAAAGCGGGTCCGACGCCTGGAAGGGTTACATGCGGCGCCAGACCAACACCATCAACTATTCCCGCGAGTTGCCATTGGCACAGGGCATTAAATTCGACATCTGAAGGGATCCGTCATGAGCTTCAAAAACATCGCCGTACTCGGCCTTGGCAAGGTCGGCACCCTGGCTGCCAAACTGCTGCACGATTCCGGCTTCAATGTTACCGGTTTTGATCAGCACTCCCCGCGCGAAACTTTGCCTTTTGCCGTCACCAACGCCGATGTCACCTCGGCAGACGTGCTCGCAGCGGAATTCGCCAAGGTCGACGCCATCCTGTCCTGTCTGCCATTTCACCTCAATATCGCAGTGGCAACGGCAGCACAAAAAGCCGGCATTCACTATTTTGACCTGACAGAAGATGTGCCGACCACCAACGCCATCCGCAAACTTGCCAAATCCTCAAAGGGATTGATGGCACCGCAATGCGGGCTCGCACCGGGTTTCATCGGCATCGTCGGAGCCAGCCATATCGCCATGTTTGACACCTGCCGCTCGGTGCGCATGCGCGTTGGCGCACTGCCCCAAAACCCAACCGGCCTGCTGGGGTATGCCTTCAACTGGTCGCCCGAGGGCGTCGTCAATGAATATCTCAATGATTGCGAAGTGCTTGAAAACGGGGAGCGCAAATGGGTGTCACCGATGGAGTGGCACGAGATCCTGCTGATCGACGGCATGCAGCTTGAGGCCTTCACCACTTCGGGCGGGCTGGGCACCATGTGCGAGACTTATCTCGGCAAGGTCAACAACATCGATTACAAAACCATGCGCTATCCCGGCCACATGAAGCTGATGAATTTCTTTTTCCACGAGCTTTTGATGCGCGAGAACCGCGAGGAGGCCGGGCGCATTCTGGTCAATGCCAAACCACCGGTCGAAGACGACATCGTCTATATACACGTCTCGACAGAAGGCGAGATTGATGGCCGTCTTGCCCGCAAGGAGTTTGTGCGCGGCTACCGTCCGGTCGAGATTGCCGGTGGCAAACAAACCGCAATCGCCTGGACCACGGCAGGATCAGTTGTGGCAGTAATTGAAATGGTGCGCGATGGCACCTTGCCCAATCAGGGTTTCCTCAAACAGGAAGACATTGCGCTAGAAGCCTTTCTCGCCACCACCACCGGCAGGCTTTACAATTGATACCCGGCAATTCAGGTTTCAATGGCAAAAACAACGATTGTTGGGGATAGATGAAACGAGATAGCGGGCCGCTATAATTAGTGGGGTTTCTTAGCTACCAAGTCATGCCATACTACCACCCATGGCAAAACAAAATGAAACACAGCAATCGCCGAAAATAAAAGCCGGTGATCATCTTTATCTGATTGATGGCTCGGGCTATATTTTCCGGGCCTATCATGCCCTGCCACCTCTGACGCGCAAGAGTGACGGCCTGCCCATAGGGGCCGTGAGCGGCTTTTGCAACATGCTCAACAAATTGTTGCAGGACACAAAAAAAGCCGATCAGCCCAGCCATTTTGCTGTCATCCTCGATGCGTCATCAAAAACATTCCGCAACGATATCTACCCTGAATACAAGGCCAACCGCTCCGAAACACCGGAAGACCTGATACCCCAGTTTCCCTTGATCAGAGATGCCGTCAGTGCCTTCAACGTCGCCTGCATTGAGATGAAGGGATTTGAGGCCGACGATATTATCGCAACCTACGCCCGTCAGGCCGAAGCTGCCGGTGCCAAAGTGACGATTGTTTCTTCCGACAAGGATTTGATGCAGCTGGTTGGTCCGGCGATTGAAATGTTTGACACCATGAAAAACCGCCGCATTGGCGAGCCGGAAGTCATGGAAAAATTTGGCGTTGGACCCGACAGAGTGATCGATGTGCAGGCGCTGGCCGGAGATTCATCCGACAATGTGCCCGGCGTTCCCGGCATTGGTGTTAAAACCGG
>CAZJUF010000185.1:0-1082 GCA_964549055.1 uncultured Hyphomicrobiales bacterium
CAATCAGTTGCAGAACTGACACAGGGGCGTGATTTTGACTGGGGTGAGTTTGTTAGTGAAGCACAATCGGTGCCTTGCGTAATGGTGGCGGCAACCGATCCTCTTTATATCCTGTACACTTCGGGCACCACCGGAGTTCCCAAAGGTGTTGTCCGTGACAATGGCGGCCATATGGTGGCACTCAAATGGACCATGAAAAATATCTATGGCATGGATCCCGGTGACATCTATTGGGCTGCGTCCGACGTTGGCTGGGTGGTTGGCCATTCTTATATTGTCTATGCACCACTTTTGCAGGGCTGTACCTCAATTCTGTTTGAAGGCAAGCCGGTGGGTACGCCGGATGCCGGAACATTCTGGCGGGTAATTTCAGAACATGGTGTCGCTGCCATGTTCACAGCGCCTACCGCATTTCGGGCGATCAAGAAAACAGACCCCGATGGCAAGCTCATAAAGGATTATGATCTGTCAAAATTCCGCACCCTGTTTCTGGCCGGTGAGCGCGCTGATACCGATACTATTCAGTGGGCGGAACGACATCTGGGGGTGCCGGTTCTGGATCACTGGTGGCAGACAGAATCAGGCTGGCCGATGGCCGCCAATCCGGTGGGCCTGGGCACGTTGCCAGTCAAATATGGCTCTCCTACTGTGGCTATGCCCGGTTATGATGTGCGTGTTGTTGATGAGGCCGGGGTCGAAGTCAGCGATGGTGACATTGGCGTGATTGTGGTGAAGCTGCCACTGCCGCCGGGGTGTCTGCCGTCACTTTGGCAAAATGACGAGAGGTTCAGGCAAAGCTATCTGGAGACTTTTGAGGGATACTATGAAACGTCTGATGCAGGCTACAAGGATGAAGATGGCTACCTCTACATCATGGCGCGGACCGATGACATTATTAATGTTGCCGGGCACAGACTGTCGACTGGCGGTATGGAGGAGGTTTTGTCAAGCCACCCCGATGTCGCTGAATGTGCGGTAATCGGCAAGGCCGACGCCTTGAAAGGACAGGTGCCTTTGGGCTTCATCGTCATCAATGCCGGGGTTAATCGCCCTACGGAAGAAATAGAGCAGGAGTGCGTTAA
>CAZJUF010000185.1:1182-6340 GCA_964549055.1 uncultured Hyphomicrobiales bacterium
TTCGATTTCCTCATCGTCCTGTTTCTCTCCTTTTTGCTGCGGAGCAAAGACATCGGTGGGCTTTGGCTCGGCGATGGCAGCTGCTCTATCGCTGCTGGAGATGATTTCGGCGTATGCAGGTGCTGTGACGGCAGGTGCAATGGTTTGTTCGGCTGGCAGGATTGTGCCAAGTCTGGCGGCTTCTTTTTCGAGTTTCTTGCGCTCGATCTGTGCCTTGCGGGCAGCTTTTTGTACCGCACTGTCGAGATCAATCTGGCTGCACAGGCTTAACGTTACCGGATCAACGGCCTTGATGTTGGTGGAGTTCCAATGGGTGCGATCCCGAATGGCCTTGATGGTTGGCTTGGTGGTGCCGACAAGCTTGATAACCTGGCCATCGGTTAATTCCGGGTGGTTTTTCAACAGCCAGAAAATAGCATCGGGTCTTTCCTGACGGCGCGATACCGGAGTGTAGCGCGGCCCGCGTTTGGTTTTAACTTCGGGAATTTCAACTTTGGGTTTGGCCAGGCTCAATTCATAATCAGTATCTGCCTGGGCAGCTTCGAGTTCATCACGCGTCAACTGGCCGGAACTGATCGGGTCCATGCCTTTGATGCCAAAAGCCACGTCACCATCTGCGATGCCCTTGACCTCAAGGGCATGAAGATTGCAAAACCGGGCAATCTGTTCAAAGGTCAGCGATGTATTATCAATCAACCAGACGGCCGTGGCCTTGGGCATCAAAGGTCCATTTGACATAATTCTATAACTCCTGCCCATGATACTTTTCTGCATCAGGGGTTTAATTGAGATTCACCATGAATGGGATAAGGACTTCTTATAGGCATAATTAAGCGATGTTGCAAAACAGTTTTATTTGCCACGTTTTAATTTATTTGCCACGGTTTAAAACTAAAGTGCATTGCGTTTAGTCAAACTCACTTTTTTCGCGATCTTCGGGCTTGTCCCGAGGGGGGGATGAAAAGGGGTGGGTTCGATTGAACGTGATATCCTAACCTTTGGCTGCCCGCAAAGCTGCGACAATCTCATCCAGGTCGGCGGTCATTTTGGTCGCGCCTTGTTTGTGAACAAACCGCCAGCTTTCGCGACCCTCGCCATCATAGACAACCAGAGTGGGAATTCGGCTAACATTACCAAAGGCAGCGCGAATTTCAGCGCTGCCTTTCACCACCGGAAATTCCGGGTTGGTGCGGCTCAAAAAGCGCTGCATGCGGGCGGGATTTTTACCGGCAAAATCTTCAAATATATTAACAGCAATGATGCTAACGCCCTGTGCGTCGGGATGTTTTTTAAGCTCATTGAGCGTCATAAACTCCGGCAGGCACGGCGGACACCATGAGGCAAAGAAAGTCACCACCACAGGTTTGTCGACAAGCAAAGATTTTGAAACTGCGGGACCGGCAATCGATTTGGCTGGCACAAGGAGTGACAACGGAGCAGGCACAGGTTCTGCCTGGGCTGGGCCCGCGGCCAAAACAAGAATAACCAACAAACCTATCAGATATGCTCTCACCGAAAATGCCCTCCTTTTAAATCATGACATCGAGTATAAAGCCAAATGCTGAAACCCGGCGTCACGATGTAGCGAGGGGAGAGTGTTTTCACCAAAATTTCATTATTCGAAATGGCCCTGGCACTGTAGGCTCAGGCCATGGACATAGATGACCGCAGACCTTCCAGACTGATATTGCCCTCGCGCCGGTCGGCCATGATCATGACCGGTGTTGCCGGTATAATGGCGGTACAACCAGCCCTTGGTGCGCTGGTTGCAACACCGGCGCAGTCTGCCGGGCCGTTTTATCCGCCCACCAAACCTGATGACAGTGATGCCGATCTGACCATGGTGGCAGGACGCAACAAACGCGCTGAAGGTATTGTCATTGAAATTATCGGTCGGGTGTTTGACGTCCGTGGCAATCCGATAGCCGGAGAACAGCTTGAAATATGGCAGGCTGATGCCTTTGGTGCATATCATCACCCGCGTGATCCCAACAGTGGCCGGGCTGACCCGAATTTTCAGGGCTTTGCAGCTGTGCGCACGGCTAAAGACGGTGGCTACAGGTTTCGCACCATTAAGCCCAAAAGCTACAAAGCCGGATCGCTTTTACGCACGCCCCACATTCATGTGCATCTGATGCAAGGTGCAACCACGCGGCTGGTAACCCAGATGTATTTCCCGGATGAAAAGCTCAATAAAAATGATTTTCTGTTCGCTGAACTAACCAGCCCGGCAGAGCGAAATGCAGCAACAGCGCGTGTCATCAATACCGGATCACCTACCCAATACCAATATGACATTGTGGTTTAGAAACATCGTCTACCGCACCAGCTCGCGCATGGCACTGTCCAGACCTTCTAAAGTGAGGGGATACATGCGATTGGAAAACAGTTGCTTGATCATGTCGATTGACGGCGTATAGGACCAGTATTTTTCCGGTGTCGGGTTGAGCCAGATGGCGCGTTCATAGACGTTGGTGAGGCGTTGCAGCCACAAGGCGCCGGGCTCCGGGTTCATGTGTTCGACCGAGCCGCCGGGATAGGAAATCTCGTAAGGGCTCATGGACGCGTCGCCAATGAAAATTACTTTATAATCGCTCGGATATGTGTGCAGCAAATCCCAGGTGTTGATGCGCTCGGTATGGCGGCGGTTGTTGTTCTTCCACACGCCTTCATAGAGGCAATTGTGAAAGTAGAAATATTCCATGTGTTTGAATTCCGTGCGCGCCGCTGAAAACAGCTCCTCGCAAATGCGCACATGATCATCCATCGAGCCGCCGACATCAAAGAACAGCAGAACCTTGATCGTATTGCGGCGCTCCGGCACCATCTGGATATCAAGATAGCCCTTGTTGGCGGTGCCTTTAATGGTGCCGTCGAGATCAAGTTCTTCAGGTGCACCTTCGCGGGCAAATTTGCGCAACCGCCGCAGGGCGATTTTGATATTGCGGGTGCCAAGTTCGACTGAATCATCAAGATCCTTGAACTCGCGCTTGTCCCATACTTTGATGGCGCGTCGGTGCCGGCTTTCCTTCTGGCCAATGCGGATGCCGGCGGGATTGTAACCATAAGCACCAAACGGTGACGTACCGCCGGTGCCGATCCACTTGGAGCCGCCCTGATGGCGCTTCTTCTGCTCCTCCAGGCGTTTTTTAAGCTCCTCCATAATCTTTTCCCAGCCGCCAAGAGCTTCGATCTCGGCTTTTTCCTCCTCGCTGAGAAATTTTTCGCTTAGTTTACGCAACCATTCCTCGGGAATTTCCGTAACATCTTCTTCAGATAATTCTTCCAGACCTTTGAAAACATGACCAAAAACCTGATCAAACTTATCAAGATGCCGCTCGTCCTTAACCAGAGAAATGCGCGACAGGTAGTAGAAGTTTTCAACCTTGCCTTCGGCAATACCCGCATCCATGGCTTCCATCAAGGTCAGATATTCCTTGAGCGTCACCGGAATACTGGCCGCTTTGAGCTGGTGGAAAAATTCTATGAACATGGATTAATTGCCCTGGCGGATTTTTGGCGCTGTGAAGTCAACAAGCGTAGCCGATTGTACAGCAATCTCTACCCACGTTGCTATATCAAAGGTCAATGTCGTCATCGCTGATGAGGGGTATTTTGATTTGAGGGTGGTCAGGGCATTGGTCGGGTCGTTGCCGGTCAGGCGCCATGCCAGAGCTTCTATCCCCGGGTTGTGCGCAATGACCATCAGGTGTGAGGTCGCACGCCCGTGTTTTTTTATGTCCGCAACAATCTCTGCCGGACTGGCGCCATAGAGGCTTCTTAAGGTCACGACATCGGGCTGCACCGGCAATTGCTCAGCCAGGAGTTGATAGGTTTCACAGGTTCGCCGCGCCGAGGACAGCAATACAAGCTCAGGCTGGATGGCGGCTGTTTGCATATACCGGCCAAGCTCGGCAGCATCCTTACGGCCTCTTTTATTTAGCGGGCGATCAAAATCACTTTGAGCCGGAGTATTCCAGCTCGATTTGGCATGGCGTAAAAGATACAGCGTCAGCACAAAGTTATTTCCTTTGGAACTCTATGATTTATCATCTTCCGGTAGATATTCAAGAATATCCCCAGGTTGACATTCCAGCACATCGCAAATTTCGGCAAGAGTTTCAAATCTTACTCCTTTTACCTTACCCGACTTCAGCAGCGAGATATTTTGCTCGGTTATTTTGATGCGTTCGGCGAGTTCCTTTGAACGCATTTTACGCTTGGCCAGCATCACGTCAAGATTAACAATTATGGGCATAATCGAGCTTGCTTCTATATTATTTGCCTATAGTCCTCAGCCATCAGGGCAGCCTGATGCATAACCCAGCCAATGGCCATAATCATACCGCCAAAAATCAGAAGCAAAAATTCAGGCGAGCCAAAAGAAACACTAAATTGATGCTGGCCTGGCGGATTATGAAATGTTGCCAGCAGAACAATTAAACTATTACTGACAATTCGAAGAGGCACCAGGCACAGTATCATGATTCCAATATTTTCAAGTCTGTGGGCTGCTGATGAGGAAAAAACATCATTGGAAAGGTAGCCTGTAAACAAGCAACGCACCTGAAACAAAACATATAGCAAACCGGCCATGGGAAGCGCTGCAACAACAAGTGAGAGTGTTCGTGTGACTGGTGTCAAAACATAAACGCTGGACCCGCTGGTCGCTGACTTTTTCAAAAACGACGTGAGGATGTCATCATTCATCCCGACATAGATAAAAGCGGCTACCAAGGCAATCGCCCCCAGGCTCGAAAGCCAGATCATCACTTTGCTGATAGCTCTTATTTTCTGCTCCAGTGCGGCTACATTTACAGTTGTTGTCATAATTTGATCACATTTTAATCATTGTTATTCGAATGAAAATTACTGTAAAACAATAATTAATAAATGTCAATTGAGAATAATTGTTTGGTTTAGAGGATAAGAGATGAAAATTAAACTTATTGGTCTGGTGATCACTTGTGCGGTGTTGGCCACTGGATGCAGTGTAGAAAATATTGGCCGAAACGGGCAAGATTTCCTGACGGGTATCGCGAAAGAATTTTGCAAGGAGGCATTTAACTGTACACGATATTGCCCACCGGAAGATGGCTCGTCAGTCGGTTCCAGGTCGTGCGATTTACGTTCTAAAAGAGGTTTGGAATATTAGTTT
>CAZJUF010000186.1:0-6317 GCA_964549055.1 uncultured Hyphomicrobiales bacterium
ACCGTCTTATCCCAAAAAAGGTCCGATTTTGCTTTTGCTTGGCGTTGGCAGTCTGGTGCTTGGCATCATGATTGCCTTTTTGCTGGAAATTTTTACAATCAGCCCGGCATTGGCAACTGCCGGAAATGTACGGGCAAACCGGTTTGCCGGACCTGTGTCATTGCCGCGTGAAGCCGCTGCTCTGGCATATGAGGAGGCTGCCCGTGCTCCCGTCAAAGACAGGCCTTTTGCCGCTTTCGAGGATGTCACT
Organism: uncultured Hyphomicrobiales bacterium; assembly: GCA_964549055.1. Classification (GTDB taxonomy): domain Bacteria; phylum Pseudomonadota; class Alphaproteobacteria; order Rhizobiales; family JAJFHR01; genus JAJFHR01. The sequence goes on from CAZJUF010000186.1 coordinate 251, forward strand.
TCATCAGCTGAAATAGAAATGCCGGAAGACGAGCCAATCGAAGTTTCGGTGATTGCGGAGCTGCCGGTGATCTTGCACAAGAATCAACAGCAGGTCGAGGTTGAAACGGTGTTGAGACGGGTCATTCTCGATGATAAAAACTACCGGCAAGGCATTGTTAATCTGCAGAAATTCATTTCCTCCGCATCACCTATCGGCAGGGGGGTGAAAATTCTCACCATGTCGAATATGCACAATTTTGACAAATCGATGGCCGCCCTGGCACTGGCGCGAAAACTATCGGCGGAAGATCATTCGGTTTTGTTGATTGATGCTGATTTTCAGATGCAGAACCTGTCGCGCTCCCTTAATCTTATGGCTTTTGACGGTATCGCCGATCTCATCACCGGTTCAGTTCAATTTACCGATGTTGTTATCCAGGACACGCATTCAACCGCTCATCTTATTTCTGCCGGGGAAAGGACAGAATTCAGCGCGGGCGATGATGTGGATATGCGCCTTGATGCTGTCGTAGACGCATTTTCCCATGCTTATGATTATGTCATTATAGATGGCGGCATGGCTTATCCCGGTGCACCAATGTGGTCTTTAGTGCCGTCAAATGATTGTAATATTGTGTTTATGACCAATAGCGAGACCGAAGATGTTGTCAGCGATCTGGTGCGGCAGGTCTATGAGCGTTCCGGCGATGGTCGACTTGGCATCGTCAGTGTCGAAAACAAAAGCGCTATTGATGCTCTGAAATCCCTGAAACTGTTTGGCCGCGAGAACGCCGCTTGAACAGATTTTGCGATTTCATCAAGCAATCCTCAATAAGTTTCTGACATCATACGGCTGATTACCGGAGATCTGTGCGCCGAACTGGCTGCAAACTCCTTGGTTTCTTTGCGAATTGGTGTGTTGAATAATGGTTGATCTGAGAACCAGAGCTTTTAAAACCGGTCTCGAAACATTGTATTACACTGGAGCTCATCGCGTGATGGCGGCTCTGTGGCAGTGCAGTGGGGCCATATTCAATCTCCATCATATTGCCCCCAGCGCTGATGGTGATCAGGAAAACCGGTTTAATCCCAATGGAATTTTAGCAATTACGGATACGTTTCTGGATGAGGTAGTTCGCTATCTTGTCGATGAAAAGTTTGACCTGGTATCTTTGGGTGAGGCTGTGGCGCGCATTAAACAGGGAGATACATCTTCCCGCTTTGCCGCCTTTAGCATTGATGATGGTTACAAGGATAATTTTGACCACGCCTGGCCGGTTTTTAAAAAATATGATTGCCCTTTCACCGTGTTTGTTACCACTGACATAATTGACGGCAAAGCGTGTTTATGGTGGTTGATACTGGAGCGGGCGATCAGGGAAAACGACAGAGTTGAAATTACCCTTGAAAACCGGCTTGTCGGCTTTGACACATCGACAATTGATAACAAGAAACATTGCTGGGAGCATATCTACTGGTCATTGCGTGGCGGCGATGAAATTGAGTTGCGCCATACTGTCGCACAGTTGGCACAACGCTATCACATAGATACCAACGCCTTGTGCCGCAACCTGGCGATGACCTGGGATGATGTGCGCGAATTGAGCCAGGATGATCTCGTAACCATTGGTGCACACACCATATCGCATCCCAGCCTGAAGGAGTTGTCGCGCGAGGATGTATATTATGAAATGGCGGAAAGCCGGGACCGGATAACTAAGGAAGTTGGCGAAAAGCCAGCGTTTTTCTGTTACCCCTATGGTGATGAAACAACGGCGGGGCAACGTGAGTTCCTGCTTGCCAAAGAGGTTGGGTTTGAGGCGGCGGTGACCACGCGCAAGGGCATGATTTACCCGGAGCATCGCGATCATCTCTATGCGCTGCCACGGATTTCGCTCAATGGCAGCTATCAGCAAATCAAATATATTGATCTCTATATGAGTGGCGCACCTTTTGTCCTTTACAATAAATTCAACAAGGTCAATGCGGCCTGAGGTTGATTTTTTGCTGCGATCGTGATTGATCCTGTGTTCAACAGGAAGGTCAAATCGAATGCCATTACAGGGTACCCTTGCAAAACAACATGGGAGCGACAAAGCTGGCGATAACCAGCAGCGCTATCATTTTGCCGTGCGTGTCTGGCTGTTAATCGTCGCCGCTTTAATTGCCACTATTTTTGTCGTTGGCGGTTTGACGCGGCTGACGGACAGCGGGTTATCGATTACGGAATGGCAGTTGATCAGCGGTGCTCTGCCACCGCTAAGTGATGAAGCGTGGCAGACAGCTTTTGACAAGTATCGTCAAATTCCTGAATACCAGCTGGTTAACAAAGGCATGGGATTGGCAGCCTTTAAAGCCATCTACTGGTGGGAGTGGGGGCATCGGTTTTTAGGTCGCTTCATTGGATTTGCGTTTTTTGTACCCTTTGTTTTCTTCTGGTTAAAAAACGCCTTCGACCGGAAGCTGGCAGGCCGCCTGATTATCATTTTTATTCTTGGCGGTCTGCAAGGCGCGCTGGGCTGGTATATGGTGAAAAGTGGGCTGGTTGACCGGGTTGATGTCAGTCAGTATCGACTGGCGTCACACCTGGGCCTGGCTGTTTTGCTGTTTGGTGTGGTTATATGGACGTTCTTGGGCCTGGGAAAACGCAACCGGGACACAACTGACAGCTCTGGCAGAACCCGGTTTGCGTTTGTCATTGTTGTTGCCGTATTTTTACAGATCCTTCTTGGCGCTCTGGTTGCCGGTATTCATGCCGGACGCTCTTATAACACGTGGCCGCTGATGGATGGAGACTGGGTGCCGGAGGGGTTGTTGGACAAATCTCCCGTCATTCTCAATTTCTTTGAAAACATCGTGACCGTGCAGTTTGATCACCGCATCGCTGCCTACCTGATTGTTGTTATGGTGGCCTATCAGGCACTGCAGGTGTTTAAGGCGGGGCTGCAAATGCCTGTAGTGGCGTCAACCCTGATACTGGTTGGCGCCGTGGTGTTGCAGGTTTTGCTGGGTATCTGGGCTCTGCTATCAGTTGTGCCTCTGGAACTGGCAATTGCGCATCAATCAGGCGCACTTGTCCTGTTTACCGCTGCCATATATCACTTGCACTGCCTTAAACGCGCGGTTTCTATCCAAGCGCCTGATCAAGATCAGCGATGATATCCTCAACATTTTCAATGCCAACAGACAGACGGACAACGTCGGCACCAGCGCCCGCAGCGGTCTGTTGATCTTCAGTCAATTGCTTGTGGGTTGTAGATGAGGGGTGAATGATCAGGCTTCGTGTGTCGCCGATATTGGCCAGATGCGAGAATAATTCTACCTTGCTTACCATCGCAATCCCGGCTTCATAACCACCACTGACACCAAAGGTTAAAACCGCTCCGGCACCATTGGGGCAGTATTTTTGTGCCAGTGCATGATCCCGGTCATCAGCAAGACCGGCATAACTCACCCAGGAGACCTTGTCGTGATTTGCCAAAAACTCGGCTACTTTCTGGGCATTGTCGCAGTGGCGCTGCATGCGCAAACTTAAAGTTTCCATGCCGGTGAGGATGTTGAAAGAATTGGTTGGCGAAATAGCGGGCCCGAGATCGCGCAATCCCAGCACACGACAGGCAATGGCAAAGGCGAAATTGCCAAAAGTCTCGTGAATTTTAAGGCCGTTATAGCTCGCACACGGTTGCGACATGATCGGATAGCGATCGTTTGCCGACCAGTCAAAAGTACCGGCATCAACGATGGCTCCACCCATGGAGTTGCCATGACCGCCGAGAAACTTGGTGAGCGAATGAACGACAATATCGGCACCAAATTCAATTGGCTTGCACAGGTATGGTGTGGCAAGGGTATTATCGACAATGAGTGGCACACCGGCCTTTTTGGCAATTTTTGCAATAGCTTCAAGGTCAGTGACGCGACCGCCGGGATTGGCGATTGATTCGACAAAAATTGCTTTGGTTTTGGGGCTGATGGCTTTTTCAAAGGATGAAATATCATCACCATCGGCCCAGACCACGTTCCAGCCAAACTGCTTGAAGGAATGATTGAACTGATTGATGGAGCCGCCATAAAGCTGGCGTGCGGCAATAAACTCATCACCGGGTGAAAGCAGAGTGTGAAAAATCAACAATTGGGCGCTGTGGCCCGATGCCACACCAAGGGCTGCTGTGCCGCCTTCAAGGGCTGCCAGTTTTTCTTCTAAAACCGCAGTGGTTGGATTGGTGATCCGGGTATAGATGTTGCCGAATGCCTGCAGCCCGAACAGCGAGGCGGCATGATCAACATCATCAAAAACAAAGGATGTGGTCTGGTAGATAGGTGTTGCCCGTGCACCGGTTGCCGGATCGGGATGGGCACCTGCGTGGATCGCGAGCGTATCAAAGCCGGGGGATTTAGTATCACTCATGTCGAAACCTTCTCTTTATCCGAAAACCCAAAAAACCAATGCAAACAAATGTGCTGGCCGGGCAGGTTAGCTGACAAGAGATGAAATGTCAGTACAGAAACGAAAAAAGCCGACGTTGATCTAACAACGCCGGCAGTTTTGAAAAACAGGTCAGGAGAGCCTATCTTCCGTCTGACAGGTCAAATGCTTCTTCTGCCAGAGTTTTTGTGTGTGTCGCAGTAACGGATTGCGGCATGGCAACAGGTTCGATCTGTGTGGTTGCCTTGGGCGCAAAAAGCGCTTCATTGGTGGTAACATGGTCCTTGGCGAATGCGGGCGCTGCAAGGCCGGAGATAAACATGGCCGATACGGCCGCCAGGATGATTTTACGAGTATTCATGGTTTCAGTTCCTTTCTTTGAGTTCGACGTCGATTTCCATTTTCTGGAGAACCTAGCGCCGGTCCGGTCTGTCGGATTACTGTAAAGATAGGCCTGAACCCGGATGCTTGCACTTAACGTTTGAACACATCGTGGGTGGGGTGAAAATTGATATTTATCAATATGTTAATGGCGGGTTCGAAAAAGTAAATCACACGCGATCAAGGTCTACTCTTGCCGGTTCACGAAGTGGTAAAACATCCTTGACAATAATGGACAAACATTTTCAAAAAAGGCTCAAATGTGGCAATTGCCGACAATAGCATTTGAAATGTCAGGTTTTTGGCCTGCCCAGTCCGAAGCTTTGGACGCGGGTACCGCTAAGATGCGGTTTTTTGCTCGACAGGGTGCGCGAATTCACCCCCATCCAGTTGATTTCACCCGAAAGGCGTCCGTACTCGATTTTCGGGCAGCGGTTCATAACAACTTTCAATCCTGCAACTTGCGCCCGGTGGGCGGCTTCATCGTTGCGGACACTCAACTGCATCCACACAATTTTCGCGTTGATTGCAATGGCCTCATCGGTGATGGCATCAGCGGCTTGTGAATTTCTGAAGATATCGACCATATCGATGTTAACGGGGACATCGGCAAGGCTGGCGTAAGTTTGTTGACCGAGAATTTCGGTCCCGGCCTCACGCGGATTGACGGGAATAACCTTAAAGCCTTTTTGCAGCAGGTATTTCAAAACAAAGTAGCTGGGACGACTGGTGCGTGCGCTGGCGCCGACCATGGCTATGGTTTTGCTTTCTTGCAAAATGGCGCGAATATAATCGTCATTGTAACTATCGTGATTGAAATCAGACATTAGTTTTGCGGCCAGATGGGGTCGCGTTTTTGCAGAAAAGCCTCAATACCTTCTTGTGCATCTTGATTGAGCATATTCTCGATCATGACGTTTGTTGTGAATTCATAGGCCGGTTTCATGTCCATCCCGGCTTGTTGATAAAACGCCCGTTTACCGAGGCTGAGAACAGCAGAAGATTTTGATGCTATTTTGCGGGCCAGCGCTTCTGTCTCTGCCGTGAGATTGTCGGCGGACACAACCCGGTTGACAAGTCCCATTTCATAGGCGCGCTGGGCGGAAATCATATCACTGGTCAGCAGCATTTCCATGGTGTGCTTGCGCGGGATATTGCGGCTGACCGCGACCATCGGCGTTGAGCAAAACAAGCCGATGTCAACGCCGGGCAGGCTAAAGCCTGCTTCAGTCGATGCAATTGCCAGATCGCAGGTGGCAACCAGTTGAACACCGGCGGC
>CAZJUF010000187.1:0-6289 GCA_964549055.1 uncultured Hyphomicrobiales bacterium
CTTCTCCCACAAGGGGAGAAGGAAAAGAGTTTTCTTTATTTGTAATGTTTTTGACACCATAGCTTCCCTTCTCCCCTTGTGGGAGAAGGTGGCGCCGAAGGTGTCGGATGAGGGGTGAGAGCGGATAGCGTGAAGCCAACCAATAGGCTTCAGTTTCCCCCCATACGGGATTTTTCTTTTGCCCGTTTCATTTCAGCGGCATCCCCTATTGCATCATCGCCGATATGGGCGAGGCCGCGGGCTTTTGCCAGGGTCATCTGGTGCTGGCGGGCGCGGGCGCGCTCGCGTTCAGTGTTTGATTTGCTATCGCGGCAATGGGGGCATTGCACGCCTTCGATAAAGTCGGGCGAATTGCGCTCTTCATCGTTGAGCGGCATGCGGCAGGCATGGCACTGGGTGTGGCCGCTGGGTTTGAGATCGTGATTGACAGCGACGCGTTCATCAAAGACAAAACAGTCGCCATGCCATTTGCTGTTTTTCTCGGGCATGGTTTCGAGGTAGTTCAAAATACCGCCTTTGAGATGAAATACCTGTTCATAGCCTTGGGCCAGCATGTAGGCGGAGGCTTTTTCGCAGCGGATGCCACCGGTACAGAACATCGCCACTTTTTTGTTGGTGTCCGGCGACAGCGTTTCAGCAACGAAATCCTTGAACTGGGTGAAATTTTCGGTTTTGGGGTCAATGGCACCCTCAAACGTTCCAAGGGCTACTTCATAATCGTTGCGCGTATCGAGAATGACCAGATCGGGGTCAGCGATCAACTGGTTCCATTGCTCGGGCGTAACGTATGTACCAACCCGTTTTGTCGGATCAGCCTCTTCGGCGCGAAGGGTAACAATTTCGCGTTTTAACCGCACTTTCATGCGCAGGAAAGGTGCGGTGTCGGCATAGGAATATTTGACGTCGATGCCATCAAAACGGTTTTTGAAAATATTGGCTTCGTGCAAATAGCTGATAAAGGCATCAATATCATCCGCGCTGCCGGCAATAGTGCCATTGATGCCCTCGGCGGCCACAAGCAGGGTGCCGCGAATTCCGTGTTGCTGGCAAAAGGTCAGCAGGCAAGGTTGCAGTTCAACATAATCCGGCAAAGCTACAAACTTGTACAGGGCTGCGACTTTAAATTGCTGTGTTTCTTTACATTGTCTCATTTACATCCACCGGTGGTTCGTGCTCAATCTTATCATAAAGGTATTCGAATCAGGCCCACGCCAACGAGCGATATTTCAAACTGAGTGTTTAGCAAATAAATGCAACAGATAACACTGGTACAAATAGCCTTATTTTTAGCCGCAGCAGCGATCGCGGCCCCGCTTGCCAAGCGGATGAAGATTGGCGCGGTTTTGGGCTATCTCATAGCCGGTATTTTCATAGGACCTTATGGCATCGGCAATGTTGCCTCAATCTATAATGTCAGTTCGATTTTACACATTGCAGAATTCGGTGTGGTTTTATTGCTGTTTCTGATTGGCCTGGAATTGAGGCCGGTGAGATTGTGGTCGATGCGGTCTTCGATTTTCGGCCTCGGTGGCGCGCAGTTTTTTATTACCGCCGCGTTGTTGTCACTTGCCGGGTACTGGGCAGGATTTTCGACCTCCATTGCCCTGTTGATGGGGTTTTCCCTGTCGTTGTCCTCGACCGCATTCGCGTTGCAAATTCTGGAAGAAAAAGGTGAGTTAACAACACGCCACGGGCGTTTGTCATTCTCAATCCTGCTGTTCCAGGATCTCGCCGCTATTCCGCTGCTGGCGGTGGTGCCATTGCTGGCGGTGTTTACAAATGTTGGTGTCGAAGGGGCAAGTCTGTGGCCTATATTCTGGGCGGTTGGCACGATTGTGCTGGTTGTTCTGATCGGCCATTTCTTGCTTGAGCGGCTGTTTAAACTGGTTGCCGCAACAGATGTAAGAGAAGCCATGACGGCGTGCGCTCTTTTGACCGTGGTTGGCGTTGCGTTACTTATGGAATGGGCCGGGTTGTCGGCGGCACTTGGGGCATTTATTGCCGGAGCGCTGTTGGCGGATTCGCCTTTTCGCCATCAAATTCAAGCTGATATAGCACCCTTTGAAGGATTGTTGATGGGGTTGTTTTTTACCGCCATCGGCATGTCGCTCAATTTCGGTCTGCTCTTGACGCTGCCAGCAAAAGTCCTGATTTTTGTCGCAGCCCTTCTGGTGATTAAATTCAGTGTCATTTACCTGCTGGGTCGGTGGTGGAAACTGGATAGCGGGCCGTCGCGGCGCATGGCTCTGGTATTGTCGCAAGGTGGTGAATTTGCCTTTGTCGTATTTGGGCTGGCGGCGGGAGGTGGTTTGATAGAACGCGGGCTGGCCGATTTGCTGGCTTTATCAGTCACATTATCGATGGTGGCGACACCATTTTTATTGTTGCTGGATGAGGCTGTGACACGAAACAGGAAAGGCAGTGAGCCCGACTTTGTTGCTCCGCCGGAAAATACCGGTCATGTGATCATTGCGGGCTTTGGCCGCATGGGGCAGATTGCAGCGCGCGTATTACAAGCCAAGCAAATTCCTTATACCGGGCTGGACTTAAGTTCGACGCAGGTAGATTTTGTGCGCAAGTTTGGCAACAAAATCTATTATGGCGATTCATCCAGGCTGGATATTCTAAAAGCCGCCCATGCCGACAAGGCCTCGGCCTTTGTGCTGACGGTGGATGATGTTGAAGCCTCGCTCAAAACCGCTGCTGTGGTGCGTCAGCATTTTCCCGACCTTACCATCTATGCCCGGGCGCAAGACCGCCAGCATGTGCACCGCCTGCTTGAACTTGGGGTGGAACACATTCACCGGGAAGCGTTTTTGTCCTCTTTGGAATTGACCCGTGACGTGCTTTTTGGCATCGGTTTGCCCTATGGTGAGGCCGAAGATACGATTGAAACCTTCCGCCAGCATGACAGTCAAAGACTGTATGAAGATTACAAGCATTATACCGACGAGGAAAAACTGCGCAAAGGCGCGTTGTCTGCTGCAAAAGAGCTGGAAGAGCTGTTCATTCGTGATGCAGTTGTGCAACCTTTAAAACCAGATGCGGATGAGGAAACCTGACCGAGGGAGGGATTTAAATGTCTGCCAATGATCCTTTGTTGCAACCGTTCCAGCTCAAGCATTTGACGTTGAAAAATCGGCTGATGTCGACCGCGCACGAACCTTCTTATTCGCAAGACGGTCTGCCCATGGATCGCTACCGCCTCTATCATGTGGAAAAAGCCAAGGGCGGTATAGCCTTGACGATGACAGCGGGCTCGGCAATCGTGTCGCAGGATTCACCACCGCCGTTTGGCAATCTTCATGCCTACAAGGATGAAATTGTCGCGCCGCTAAAACGCCTGACAGATGAATGCCATGAATATGGCTGTGCTGTGATGATCCAGATTACGCATCTGGGGCGCCGCACCAACTGGAACCATTCTGACTGGCTGCCGGTGGTGGCGCCGTCACGGGTGCGCGAAGCAGCGCACCGCACGTTTCCAAAACCGGCGGAAGAATGGGACATAGAACGCATTATCAAGGATTATGCCGCTTGCGCCCAACGGATGGCAGCGGCTGGTCTTGATGGTATTGAAATTGAGGCCTACGGTCATTTTCCCGATCAATTCTGGTCGCCGGCAACGAATTTCAGGGAGGATCAATACGGCGGTTCGCTGGAAAACCGCATGCGGTTTTCATTGCAGATCTTTGCGGCAATACGCACAGCCGTTGGGCCTGATTTTATTGTCGGCACGCGGCTGGCGGTTGATGAAGACTGGGAAAAAGGGTTTTCGCGCGAAGAAGGCCTGGAAATCGCCCGGCGACTGGTGGCCACAGGCGATATCGATTTTCTCAATGTTATCAAAGGTCACATTGATCATGATGCAGCCCTGGCCAAAGTTATTCCGATACAGGGGATGGCATCGGCACCGCATCTGGATTTTGCCGGAGACGTGCGCGCAGACACCGGATTTCCGACCTTTCATGCTGCCCGCATCGCTGATGTGGCAACGGCGCGTCATGCCATTGCTGAAGGTAAGCTTGATATGGTTGGCATGACCCGTCCGCATATGGCGGACCCGCATATTGTGCGAAAAATAATCGCGCGCCGTGAAGACGACATTCGACCTTGCGTTGGCGCGACCTATTGCCTCGATCGCATATACGAAGGCCATGAGGCTTTGTGTATACACAACCCGGCAACTGGTCGCGAAGCCACCATGCCGCAGGTTATCGTGAAATCTGAAGGGGTGCAAAAATCCATCGTAGTGGTTGGTGCCGGGCCCGGTGGTCTTGAGGCTGCAAGGGTTTGTGCCGAACGCGGCCATAAGGTGATTGTTCTCGAAGCCGCTGACAAGGCCGGTGGCCAGGTTTTGCTGGCGGCGCGGACACAGCGAAGGCGCGAGCTCGTGGGCATTATTGACTGGCGCTTAGCCCAATGTGAGCAGCTTGGCGTTGAATTCAGATATAATCTGTTTGCGGAAAAATCTGATGTGATTGAACGTGCGCCCGACATTGTCATCATAGCCACCGGAGGAATTCCGGATACGGAAGCGCTCGACGCTGGCAATGAATTAACTGTCAGCAGCTGGGATATTCTGTCAGGTGAGGTGAAACCGGCTGACAAGGTTCTGGTGTTTGATGATCATGGCGCTCATCCCGGCATGCAGGCAGCCGAAATGATCGCCCTGTCGGGATCGCAATTGGAAATTGTCACACCGGAACGTTATTTCGCCCCCGAAATAGGCGGGTTAAACCATGTGCCTTACGCGAGATTGTTCGGGGAAAAAGAGGTGCGCATAACCATCAACTCAAGGCTGCTGGGTGTGGAGCGCGAAGGCAACAGTCTAAAAGCTGTGATTGGCAGCGATTACACGTCAGCCTCGCAGATACGCTATGTGGATCAGGTGGTGGTTGAACACGGCACAATACCACTGGATGATATTTATTTTGACCTCAAAGCAGGTTCGTTAAACCGCGGTGAGGTCAACTATCAGGCGTTGATAAATGGCGAGCCCCAGAACATAGAGGTTAATAAGGAGGGGGCTTACAGGCTGTTTCGTATCGGCGATGCCATTTCCAGCCGCAATGTTCACGCTGCAATTTATGATGCTTTGCGTCTGTGCAAGGAATTTTGAAGGCTCACCAGATTACACCATAAACAGAAAAAAGCAGGCATCTGGATTTTCCAGACGCCTGCAGGAGTATTCGTAATGGTTTAAGCCCCAAGGCTTTATTGTGCCGCTGATGCCTGTAGTCGCTCAGCCGCCTGTTTTGAGGCCAGGGCTTGCACCGCTTTTTGAACTTTTTCAAAGGCGCGCACTTCAATCTGGCGGATGCGTTCGCGGCTGACGCCAAACTCATGGCTCAATGTTTCAAGCGTCATGGGTGAATCTTCCAAGCGGCGCGCTTCAAAAATGCGCCGTTCGCGTTCATTGAGCTTGCCAAGGGCATCAGACAACATGGCGGAGCGCTGGGTGCTTTCTTCAGATTTTGCCAGCATTTTTTCCTGATCGGGAGTTTCGTCCACCAGCCAGTCCTGCCATTCGCCACCTTCAGAATCAGCGCGCATGGGAGCGTTGAGCGAGGCATCACCACTCAGGCGTCTGTTCATGGAAATGACGTCAGCTTCTGGCACGCCGAGATTGGTGGCGATATGCTCGACCTGTTCGGGTCTCAGATCACCATCTTCCAGAGCCTGAATTTTACCCTTCATGCGGCGCAGGTTGAAAAACAGTTTTTTCTGGGATGCAGTGGTGCCCATTTTTACCAAAGACCATGAGCGCAGGATATATTCCTGAATGGAAGCGCGTATCCACCACATGGCATAGGTTGCGAGGCGGAAACCGCGCTCGGGATCAAATTTCTTCACCGCCTGCATAAGGCCGATATTGCCTTCGGCAATAACGTCGGATACCGGCAAGCCATAGCCGCGATAGCCCATGGCTATTTTGGCCACCAGGCGCAGATGAGAAGTTATCATCCGGTGGGCGGCTTCTGAATCCTCATGTTCTGTCCAGCTTTTGGCCAGCATATATTCTTCATTGGGCTCAAGCATGGGAAACTGCTTGATTTCCTGTAAATAACGGGTCAATCCGCCATCAGCGGAGAGAGACGGCAATCTTGCCATATGATTTTCCCCCTTGGTTTAAGAGAATACGCATCAGTTCAAACTACGTTCTGGCAATTCTACCATTACGCAAAAAAAAGGCGTTTCTATGTTTCTTCCTTGACTTTAAATATGGGGTTTGGGGTGGGGGAATTCAAGGTTTGAACGGGTATCAAGAATCTGTGAGACTGTCGAG
>CAZJUF010000188.1:0-6227 GCA_964549055.1 uncultured Hyphomicrobiales bacterium
TCACGTGACACAACCGCCATAATCGCCTTGAGAACACACCGCACAATACGGTCTCTCAAGATAGCGCAGGCACAGTTAATACCCGATTAAATCACGCAACTGCGGTCAATCATCCTTGAGTGTCATTGCCAATTTGCGGCAGCTCTTTTGTCGGTTTGCTTTCGTCTACAGCTTTGGCGGCCAGTTGAACCGTCAACCGCTCTGCGGCATCAGCATCCATCTTGGCTAAAATCGCCGACATTTTTCGCGGTGCAATGCGTTCGGCAACCTGTAAAACCACGTTGGCGTCGAGGCGGCTTAAAATACGTGCAGCTTCTTTGGGTTTCATTCCCTCATATATCGAAACCAGTTTTTTAAACTTGCCTTCCTGAAGCTTTTTTTGCTGCGCATTTTGCTGCTCAATCTCGTCCCTGATTTTTTTCAGTGTGCCGATTTTGCCATCTATGCGCTTTTCAGCCGCTTGCAGCAGGTTCATTTGCAAATCGAGTTTTTTCTCGCGCTGATCGAGCTCCTTGCGACGTTTGGACAAGGATTCCAGCAAGGCCACTTCTGATTGAGACAGGTTGGTAACCACCTGCTCCTGAGGGGCCTCGACTTTTTCCTTTTTTTCTTTTTCGGCCATGTCGCCGTCTTTTTTCATCTCCGCTGGTGCAGCACCGCTCTCAGGAGATTTTTCTGCCGGTTTTTCTTGCGCAAATGCCACATTAATCGATGTCAGGGAAACAGTGTCATTGCGTAAAAAATCGGCCACCTTAAAGCCAAGAACACCAAGAGCCGTCACAATAACAATTGGAAAAAGCCTAAAACGCTGGTTCATAATTCAATCACCCTTTCCGATTTATCCGGTCTTGTGCAAAAAGATGGAACTTCCCGCTGGAGCCTGAGCTGCGCGGGGTAATTCCTGCACAGCTGGAACCCGGCCGGGGGCGGGCATATGTTCCAGTTGCCCGGTTAATGCGCGGGCTTCATCAAGCTTTGCCGACAGCCTTCTATCAACGTCATCAGCCGTTGCCTTAAGACCTGAAACAGCATTCTGAGCGATTTGAGTGGTTTGGGAAAGATCCAGGATCACCTTGCGCAGATCAGCCTGTCCGGATCGCAACACCTTCAGTCTTTGGTCAAGAACAAAACAGTACCCGATCGTAATTACGAGCAGAAATATCAACAATCCTTCGATAACAAGTGTGGTCATACTGCTTTTTCCATGGCTTGCGATTTTGACATTTGGGCGGCGGCCAGCTGTCGAACCCGGTCTGTCAGTCCTTTTTCGACCCGGACCGAAATGTTGTCACCGACCCGGCCCATCTTGCCGTTGGCCAGAGATACTTCACCACAGCGTAAATCTATCTTGGTATCAGGTGTCGCATTCAGCATTAATGTCTGACCGACTTCCAGGTTCATCACATCGCTGAGTGAAATTTCGCGCTCATCCAAAACCGCATCTATGGCAACCTGGGTCGACCACAGTTCGGTTGCCAGATGCCCTTCCCAGATCGTGTCCTGACCGAATTTTTCGCCGACGAACATCTGCACCAGCAATTCGCGGATGGGTTCAAGTGTCGCGTAAGGCAAGACCAGCTCAATGCGACCGCCACGGTCCTCCATATCAATACGGAGTTTGACCAGTATAGAGGCATTCTCAGGCCGCGAAATCACCGCAAAACGCGGGTTGGTTTCCAACCGGTCAAGGGTGAAGGTTACCGGGGCCAGTGGTTCAAAGGCAGCTCTCACATCATCCAGGGCGACCTCGATAAGCTGTTCGACCAGAGCGCTTTCAATCGTCGTATAAGGCCGGCCTTCAGCGCGCATGGTATTGGCACTGCGGCGACCACCCAGCAACACGTCAACAATCGAATAGATCAGACTGGAGTTGACGGTGAACAAGCCGTAATTATCCCATTCCTCCACCTTGAATACCGACAGGATTGCCGGCAGGGGTATGGAGTTGAGATAATCGCCAAAGCGGATGGATGAAATACTGTCGAGCGAGACCTCGACATTGTCAGAGGTAAAATTACGCAGGCTTGTCGTCATTAACCGCACCAGGCGGTCAAAGACGATTTCAAGCATCGGCAGGCGCTCATAGGAAATAAGGCCGGATTCGATGATTGCCCGAATACCGCTGATGTCGCCTTCACGGTCATTATCGAGCTGGAAGCCGAGCAGGCCGTCAATCTCTTCCTGGTTGAGAATACGCTCAGCGCCACCGCGCTCAATTGCGATTTCCTCTTCTTCGCCCTCGTCAATCATCGCCGCCCATTGAGCGGCTACATCATCGTCAAGGTTCGGATTGGCATCAGAATCCCCGCCTTCGCCTTCGCCTTCATCGTCGCCCTCTGCCCCCCATTCGGCGGCAAGAGCATCCTGGTCTACGTCGTCATCGGCCATCTATTTTAAAACCTGCAATAACAAAACTATTGAATAATAATTTCTTTGAACAAAATCCGGTCTACGCGTTGTGGCGTAATGGCCAGATTGATGCGCCTGAGCAATTCTTCTTTCAAACGATAAACACCGGCCGAACCTTCCAGGTCTTCGCTGCGAAGCTCACGCAAATAAATCTGAAAAGTATCGAGTATACGTGGCAATTGCGGCTCAAGGGTCTCTGTTACATTTTCATCGGCAATTTCCAGTGCCACCTGCAACTTGAGAAATTGAGAATTTCTTTTTTGCGAATTGAGATTTACCAGCATCTCAGGCAGGTCATAATAAAATTTGGGCTTTTCAGGCTCAACAACCGCCATTTCTTCGCCCTCAACCGCCACTGGTGCGGAATCGAACATGCCAAAGAAGTAGGCTGCACCACCACCGCCGCCAATTAAAACCAGCAATGGCAAGGCGACAAACATAACCAGGAATTTACCACTGAATTTACGCTTGCCCTCTTCTTCCTGACCTTCTTCTCCCTCAGTCTCGCCCTCTTCGTTCTCGGCTTCAGGTTCAGCGTCTTTGTCTTCTTTTGCCATAATCTATCCAGTTGGCTCCAACGGTTGCTGACACACGGTATTCGAAACTTTGTTTTTTCGATTCTCTACGCGCGCGTTCATATAGATATCTAAAATGATAATGGTTAACGAAACCTTGCCAACGAACGTTGTACCCGGCAATTTTTACCGGGCAAGCCCTGCCCCGCGAACAGGTAAATACCCCCTGATTAGAATTAAGTCTTTGTTTTTATTGATTTTTAATTTTGGCACGGCTTATGCAATACGTCTGATATGGAAAATGCACTACTCATCGGCCTGTCCCGTCAAACCGCACTCATGCGGCAGATGGACATCATTGCCAATAATCTCGCCAATTCTCAAACCGCCGGTTACAGAAGCGAAACACCGCTGTTTGCGGAATATCTTTCAGATACTGCCCGCATCACCAACCAGTCAGGAAGCTCGGGCCGGGTATCAATGGTTCAGGACCGCGGTCTGCTACGGGATTTTTCTGAAGGCACCATGACAGCAACCGAAAACCCGTTTGACGTCGCCATCAATGGTAAAGGCTGGCTGGTGGTTGATACACCTGATGGTGAAAGATACACCCGCAACGGACAGTTAACGCGAAACGACGAAGGCACGCTGGTCAATCCAAACGGTTATCCGGTGTTAAGCACAGCAGGCAACATCAACATCGGTGCTGATGAGATAAAGGTCACCATCGCTTCAGATGGCAGTGTCTCCACCAGTGTCGGTGAAAAGGGCAAATTGCGTGTGGTGTTTTTTGACAACGAAAACCTTCTGAAAAAGGAAGGGGGAACACTGTTCAGCTCCAAAGAACCACCTGTGCCGGCTGAAAATTACCGGATTGTGCAAGGGTTCGTTGAAGGCTCGAACGTGAATTCCATCGTCGAGATGACTGAAATGATCAAAGTCATGCGGTCGTATATTTCGACCAGCAAACTTAATGAAAAAATCGATGAACTGAAACGACGCAGTATCGAACAACTGGGTACGGTATCGTGAGGCAACACTCTGCATTAATTGAGAAACCTGCAAGCGCCGGGAACACTCTCCCAGCCAAAAGGACAGTAAAATGAAGGCACTTCAAATCGCCGCAACCGGAATGTTGGCACAACAGCTCAATGTTGAGGTTATTTCCCAGAATATCGCCAATATGCGAACAACCGGGTACAAGCGTCAGCGACCGGAATTCCAGGATCTGTTGTATCAGGATCTGCGCCGGGTTGGTGCTGCTTCTTCAGACACCGGCACGATTGTTCCTTCTGGTATTCAGTTGGGACTGGGCGTTAAAACCGGGTCGATATACCGCATCCACACACAAGGTACTGTCCTCAATACCGAAAAAGATCTCGACCTGTCCATTCGTGGTGAAGGGTATTTCCAGGTCACCCTGCCCAATGGCAATACCTCTTATACCCGCGCTGGTGCCTTTGAACTCGACGCCACCGGCGCGCTTGTCACACTTGACGGTTACAAGATTGATCCCGCCATCACCATTCCCACAAATGCGCGCTCGGTATCGATAAACGCGGAAGGGAGCATCCAGGTTTTAACCGATGATACCTCGACACCAACCGATGTGGGACAGCTTGAGCTGGCGATTTTTGTCAACAAGTCAGGCCTTGAGGCGATTGGTGACAATCTTTATCTCGAAACACCGGCCAGCGGCTCACCGACCACCGGCACGCCGGGAAGTACCGGCATTGGATCTTTGCTGCAGGGCTCACTGGAACAATCGAACGTTAATGCCGTATCAGAAATTTCAGACCTCATCGCTGCCCAACGCGCCTATGAAATGAATGCCAAGATTATTTCGGCAACAGACGAAATGATGCAGGCAACCAATAACCTGAGATAATTTTCTCAGAGCTTTCGGAGTAAAAATGTTAAATTCTGGGTCTAAAATTTCCGCCGCATTTTGCGCACTTATCCTGGCATTGTCGATTAATTTTGCACACGCTGCGGAATTAACGCTGCGCTCAAATATCCGTGTTGTCGATGATGTGGTGACTTTAGGCGATTTGTTTGAACACGCAGGTGCCGTCGCCAACAAAGCTGTTTTCAGATCGCCCCGGCTGGGACAGAAAGGCATATTGAACTCCAGACGAATTGCCCTGGTTGCACGCGAAAACGGGTTGAACTGGTTGAACCGTAATTACCGGCAAAAAATTGTTATCCACCGTGCGGCCAACACCATCACCCTGGATGAAATCAGCAGCAGAATTGGTGAGAAAATTAAAGACAACTACCCCTTGCGGGTATCGAATTCCCAGCTCGAAATTTCACTTGGCAATACAGCCAAACCCTTTGTCATGCGCGCAGATGCCGCCGCTGAATTTGACGTGGAAAAAATCAGATACGATCGCCGCTCGGGCCGGTTTTCAGCCGTCATTTCCGGGCCTGTGGGGTCTGCAAGCGAAAAACGTGTAACCTACACCGGCCGGGCCACGGAAGTTATTGAAATTCCCGTTCTGGTTCAGCCTCTTACGCGCGGACAGACCTTCAAAACCAGATTTCTCGAGACAAGAAAATTCCCGGCGCGGCGCGTCAACAACAAGATTATCACGCAAGCCGCGGATCTGATCGGGATGGCGGCACGGCGTTCATTGCGGCCGAATTCACCAATTCGCCTAAGCGACGTGGAAAAACCCAGAATTGTGAAGAAAAACACACTTGTCAGCGTTGTCTACAAGGTAGGAACGCTCAACATTACCTTTCGTGGACGCGCGCTGGAAGATGGCGCACTGGGCGAGACCATAAGTGTTCTTAACTCACGCTCACGCCGCACCATTCAAACCATCATCACGGCACCAAATACGGTCACTGCTCAGATCAACAAACTGCGCCAGACAGCGTCTTTAAACCAATGAATTCATTCAATATTTAAAAATTTCAGTCGGATTTAAATCATGGCACAAATTAAAAACACAACCAAAAAAATTGCCCTTCTTCTGGCGACTGCCACAACATTGTCAGGTTGTGCAGCTGCTGACAGAATTGCCGGGATAGGCAAACCGCCGCCGCTGACGCGCATTGAAAACCCGGTTGAACAATCCGGCTACCGGCCGGTGCGTCTGCCGATGCCGGAAATTAAACCGGTGGTACATCAGGCAAACTCATTGTGGCGCTCAGGCGCAAACGCCTTTTTTGATGACCAGCGCGCCAAACAGGTCGGTGATATTCTCACCGTCGATGTAAAGATTACCGATAAGGCCAAGATTGACAATACGACCAAGCGCAGTCGGACAGGTGAAGAAAATGTCGGCTCCAACT
>CAZJUF010000189.1:0-6169 GCA_964549055.1 uncultured Hyphomicrobiales bacterium
ACACCGATTGCCACCTGGCACCATGATAATAATTGTGACATGGAACCGGTGGGCCTGTGGCGGCGGCCTTTTTGCTACCGGCATGGTACAGAAGACAGAGCTGCTGCAATCACCCGCGAAATTCTGGCAACACGTGAAAAGGCCGGGATCATTGATCTATCAAGCCTGGGCAAAATCGAAGTCAAAGGGCCCGATGCGGGCGTATTTCTGGATCGGATTTATTCCAACGTATTCAGTACGTTAAAACCCGGTCGTTGCCGCTATGGCTTGATGATGAATGAGGATGGCTTTCTGTTTGACGATGGCGTTACCGTCAGATTGTCCCAGGATCATTTTTTGATGCACACCACCAGTGGCAATGCCGACAGAATTGTCAGCTGGCTCGAAGAATGGCATCAAACCGAATGGCCGGATTTGAAGCTTTTCATCACACCGGTTACCGAAAACTACGCGCAATTTGCCGTTGCCGGTCCACATTCGCGCGAGATCTTGCAAAAGCTTGAAAGCACGATTGATTTTTCGCGCGAGGCGTTCACGCCACTGGATTATAAATCAGGTAAATTATGTGGGGTGCCGGTGCGCATTTACCGCATCAGTTTTTCCGGTGAACTCTCATATGAAATCTCCGTTCCGGCAAACTATGGTCTGGCCATGTGGCAGGCACTTATGGTGGCGGGTAAGGAATTTGGTTTAACCGCCTATGGCACCGAACCTTTACATGTGATGCGGGCGGAAAAAGGATTTATAGCCATTGGCGATGAAACCGATGGCACGGTAACGCCACTTGATCTTGATCTCGGCTGGGCGGTGTCGAAGAAAAAAGTCGACTATATCGGCAAACGCTCGCTACAACGCTCTTTCCTCAAGGGCGACGAGCGCAAGGAGATGGTGGGATTGCTCACCGTTGATCCCAAAGAAGTTCTGCCCGATGGGTGTTATGCCGTCGAACAGCTTTTGGACAAGCCACCAATGAAAATGATCGGTCATGTGTCGTCGAGCTATTACAGCCCTACCCTCAATCGCTCCATCGCCTTTGGCCTGATCAAAAATGGCCGTGCGCGTATGGGAGATACCTTGCAGTTTCCACTCGAAGACAAAGTGGTGAGCGCCAAGGTGGTATCACCGGTGTTTTACGATAGCGAAGGAGAACGTCAAAATGCCTGATCTTGACCGCAATCTGGCCTTGAGCCACCGCCATCAGGAGATGGAAAACCAGACGCTCGGCATTGAAATGAGTGAGCGCAGTGATGTGGGTATGATTGACCTGCGCGGCAAGGCGGATGACAAGGCATTCATGAAAAATGCCGCTACGGTTTTGGGGGTGGAATTGCCGACAGACCCACGCTCAAGCGTTAAAAAGGGCGGGATAGATATTCTGTGGCTGTCGATTGATCAATGGCTGATCACAACGCCGCTAAAATCTCACGACAAAACATTGTCTGCACTGACCAAAAAACTGGCTAAAAACCACGCACTTGTCTGCGATATGAGCGATGCGCGTAGCATAATCCGGCTCAGTGGTGATCGGGTTCGCGAAGTCCTGATCAAAGGGTGCAGCTTTGATGCCACCCAGCCGGAATTCAAACCGGGCTCGGTGCGCCGATTGCTGTTTGCCGAGGTTGCCGCTCTCGCTCATTTTGTTGACAGCAATCCTGATGTGATTGATCTTTACGTATTCAGATCATACGCAAATTATGTGTGGGAATGGTTGTTGCAAACCGCACACGAAGATGCGGGCGTGGGCCTGTTTCAGGTACAGGATGCGCCGGTGGTTTAGCTCACTTGACCGACAGGCATGTGCAGGGTGCCTTTTCAAACACCATTTGCGATACACTGCCAAAAGAAAAACTGCCCGATGCGCTCACACCTCTGGCGCCCATGATGATGGTATTTGCATCTGTACGTTTGCGGGCAAGCAGAATGTTTTCTACCGGATCGCCCTCTCCCATTTCCAGCACTTCCAGATCAAGGCCGAGCCGCTTAACTTTATTTGTGGCTTGCGCCAGAATTTTCTCACCAATCTCACGAAGCAGAGCCCTGGGGGCGCTGGCGTTATTGTCGCTGTGAATTTGTTGAAGTTTCTTGCGTATGGTCGGGCCAAACGTATCGGCGACAGCCAGATCAAGCAGGTTTTTTACGCTTTTTTCCTTTGAAATCACGTGAAGCAGAACAATGCTGCCCCCATATTTCTGCGCAAGGTCACTGGCAATGTGCAACGCCTTCAAGGCATGCAGTGAACCATCAACCGGTACAAGAATTTTTTGCATGGGTCGGCCCTCAATATGAGCCTATAATACCACTGAAATATTAACCAATAACCACCATCAGGCCCTTTGCCACAAGAGGTTGAGTATGCTGCGTAAAATCTGGACAATTTTTGTTCACGCTCTGGGCAATTTCGGCCGCTACGATGGTTTTGCGCTTGCTGGTAATATTGCTTTTTCGGTTATCCTGTCGGCGTTTCCGTTTTTAATCTTTTTGACAACTCTGGCGGGTTTTTTTGGTAATGAGGCGCTGGCGCGCGATGCGATTGATTATCTGCTTTCGATTGCACCGGGAAATCTTGTCGAGCCGATCGTGCCGGAAATACGATCAATTTTGACCGTACCGCGCTCAGACCTTCTCTCTGTATCAATCCTTGTGACCTTGTGGACGGCTTCAGGGGGTGTGCGCAGTGTTCGTGTCGGGTTGAACCGGGCTTATTCATTGCACGATGATCGCAATTTCCTTGTGCTTTTGCTTGCTGATATTATTTTTGTTGTTGTTGGCTCGGTAGTTTTGATGATGCTTTCGCTGCTGATCGTATTCGGACCGCTGATCTGGGATGCAGCCACATACTGGATCCCGGTTGTTCACGGGTTCACGGTATGGTTTGACTGGCTGCGTTTTCCCGTTGTGCTGGCTTTTCTCGGCGCATCTTTGGTCGCCGCCCATCAAATTCTGCCCGCACGCCGACATAAACTATATGAAATCCTGCCTGGTATTGTTTTCACTTTGTCACTATGGCTGGTTGTGGCTGTCGCCTATGCCGAATTCCTGTCCAGATTTGCCAACTACGCCAGCACTTATGCCGGGTTGGCGGGCGTAATAATCGCGTTGATGTTTATATATTTATCCGGTGCGGTGTTGATTTTTGGTGGCGAAATTAATCAGACGTATATCGCTTTCAAGTTGCGCCAGAAGTAGTGTTGGATGGGGATACATTTTTTTATAACAATATAATCCAATTCAATTGCGTCGGTTTAAAATCAGGTGCATTCTCGTTGAAACAATGAAATGTTACTGTGCTGGCAACTTCCAGCAGAAAGAACTGGGTCAATGTTTGGTGATTTGCCGCGCGAATATCCTCAGGTTTTTGCTTTCGTACTTACCCCTGAATATTCAATGATCCCGCTGGTCCTGGCCATGGAAATGTTCAGAATTTCCAACCGGCTGGCCGACAAGGAGCTTTATAAGGCGAAATTGCACACGGTAGACGGTGAGCCGGTTGCCGCATCCAACTGTATTTCCATCCCCCCTGATGGCGACCTTAAAAGCGTCGATGAAAAGGCCGTTGTCGTAGTCTGTGGCGGTATGAACATTCAGCACAACACCGAAAAAGGGCTGGTTTCATGGCTGCGGATGATTTCCCGGCGGGGCCGGACTATCGGATCATTTTGCACCGGAAGCCATGTTTTGGCCGTCGCCGGGCTGCTGGAGGGCTATCGCTGCACTATTCACTGGGAAAATATACCGTCTTTTGTCGAGACCTTCCCGGAAATCGATCTGTCGGGCAAATTGTTTGAAGTTGACCGCAACCGTTTTACCTGTGCCGGGGGCACGGCAACATTTGATCTGATGCTGACGCTTGTTGCCAAACAACATGGTGAAAATCTCGCCGAAGATGTGGCAGAGCAGATGTTGCACATGCCGATCCGTCATCGCGACGATGATCAACGTATGTCTGTTCCCGCCCGCATTGGTGCGCGCCACCCCAAATTAGTGAAAATCATTGAAACCATGGAGGAAAATCTGGAAGACCCGTGGACGCCAAGCGAACTGGCGGCTCAGGTCGGGCTTTCAACACGGCAGCTTGAGCGATTGTTCAAGCGCTATGTGGACAGAACGCCCAAGCGTTTTTATCTCGATTTACGCCTGCGCCGGGCACGGTTATTGCTGCTGCAGACAAATCAGTCGGTGATTAATATTGCCCTGGCTTGCGGGTTTTCCTCACCTTCGCATTTTTCCAAATGCTACAGATCGTTTTTTGGCCGCACACCCTATCGTGAGCGCGGAACGCCTGAGGCTGCACCACAAAGTCTGGTGGTTTAAATCAATATGTTTCTGGGTTGGCTTTTGGCGGGTTGGGCGCGAAATGCCGAATCACCACGACGCTCGAGTAATGCTGCGCGTTCTTCGCCCTGAAGGATCAAGGTAAGTTCGATTATCGGTTTGAAATATTCGAGGACTTTATTCTTTTCACCCCGTTCAGCTTTAGCAAGTTCGCTTACATTAATTTCCGAAACCGACTCAAGGAAGTTAATGGCTTCATTTTTAGCCTTGGCAAAGGCGTCATTGATTGATAGCTGACTTAAAAACCTGCCTGACAGGTCCAGCAGCCTGGCAATGTATATGGTCTGGTTGACATCAAAGGCATTGGGGCTGCTTTCGCCATTGCTCTTTGGCGACAAAAACCGCTGCGATTTATTCTTGTAGCGCAGGATTTTTATTAACCGGGGAAGTTGCTCAATCTGTAATTTAATGGCGGCGGAAAGAATGTTGCGGATTTGAATAATCCGGTTGCCCCACAATGACCTGGATGACGTTTCGACTACTGACGTAAAAACCGCCATACAGTGATAGAATTCAGTTATTTTTTTAGCCGCGAGCGGAAAATCCTGATACTGCGAAATAAGTTTGAGTGCATCACGGATACTGTCTTCAAGATCGCACAAGACCAGCGTGGCACTTTGTGAAGCAGGGTCGCGCAGGATAATCGTATCAAGCTCAACGCCAACGTGATGCTGTATGATTTTTATGACTTCATATGGTTTTTCAAGCCGCCTGGACATCAGCATCATGCCCAGTTCGATGTGATTGTCTGTGGCCAGCAGAAACTTCTTGTACAAAGCGTGGCAATGCCTGACATCTTCGTCATGGCTGAGCGTCAGACCGGCGCGCATTTTTCCACGTAATTGAATTAAGGCAGGTGCAATCTGCAGCGCTCTGGCTATTTCCATTGCGTCTTCGAAAACACCGGGTTTTCCAAATTTGGAGTTATAGCTTATATGTTCACGTGAGCCTTCTTCAACGACGCTCAATTGCGACCAGATCCTGTCACCAGCCTGACTGTGGAATGCAGCCATCAATGCTCTGGCTTCATCGGGTTTGTCATCGCTCAGCGCCTGGATAATCCTGAATTCGAGGTCCGGCAGCTGATCGGGGAGCAATTCAGTCCACAGCCAACGCCAGATTACGCTGGCGGACTCTCTTAAAATCGATCCGCGTTGTCTGGGGTCGTTCTTTCTGTCTACCAGAAAGACTTGAAACGGTTCGCAGAATAAAACCCAGGGTTGCCGCAAAATCTCTGCATTAAACCCATGATTTTCAAGGTTTTCAGTTAGTTTCCTGGCAACAAATTCATGGGGATAGGAATTTCCGCCACGCTCCTCATCACGCCGAACTTCCCGCAACAACGCGAGGGCAGCTTTGGGCTGCAAAAACGCCAGTTGCGCGTTGAGTTTGTCCTGAATTTGTCTATCAAGTTCCATCAAACAGCCATACGTGAAAGCGTTTAAGAATTGGTTGAATTCCAACAACTTAAATCAAATTTTATGGTTTCATTGATCGTCGCCGGATAAACCGGCTGGAAGAATTATGCCCGGGGCAGTCGGATTTCGACCTGCAATCCACCAAAATCCGATTTTCCCAGCTTTATCTCACCACCATAGATATCCACCAGTTCGGTAACAATTGACAGGCCCAGACCTGAGCCCGGCTTGGTTTCATCCAGCCTTCGCCCTCTTTGCAAGGCTTCCAGACGCAGGTCACCGGCAAGTCCCGGCCCATCATCATCAACCATCAAGCGCAG
The DNA here is from genome assembly GCA_964549055.1 of uncultured Hyphomicrobiales bacterium. Classification (GTDB taxonomy): domain Bacteria; phylum Pseudomonadota; class Alphaproteobacteria; order Rhizobiales; family JAJFHR01; genus JAJFHR01. The sequence continues at coordinate 6,071 of CAZJUF010000189.1, forward strand.
CATTTTGATGCCTGTCTCAGGCTTTACTGTTTTGGTGACGGAGACTTTAACTTTGCTGCTGGTCCATTTAAACGCATTGTCGAGCACATTGCCGACAAG
>CAZJUF010000190.1:0-6167 GCA_964549055.1 uncultured Hyphomicrobiales bacterium
CGGTAAGACGACCGTCATCAAGCACCTGGAGCAGGATATTGAAGACATCGGGATGGGCTTTTTCAACCTCATCAAACAGGATGACCTGATAAGGCCGGCGGCGCACAGCTTCCGTCAGGGCTCCGCCTTCTTCATAGCCGACATAGCCGGGAGGCGCACCAATGAGGCGGGCAACAGAATGTTTTTCCATATATTCAGACATGTCCAGGCGCAACACGGCCTGATCATCATCAAACATAAATCCGGCAATGGTTTTGGTCAGTTCGGTTTTGCCAACCCCGGTTGGTCCCAAAAACAAAAACGAGCCAATCGGGCGTGAAGGATCCTGCAGGCCGGCGCGCGAGCGGCGCACCGCCGATGATACCGCCGACACAGCTTCGGCCTGGCCAACCACACGTTTGGTCAGGACATCCTCCATCTTGAGCAGCTTTTCTTTTTCGCCCTGGAGCATTTTATCTACCGGAATACCGGTCCAGCGCGACACAATCTGGGCGACGTGATTGGCATTGACGGCTTCATCAACCATAAGATCGCTTTGGCTTTCAGACGATGTGTTTTCTTTTTCCGCCAACTGTTTTTCAAGTTCGGGAATGACACCATAGGCAAGCTCACTGGCACGCTCTAACAAGCCATCACGCTGGGCCATGACCAGTTCGGTACGAGCGGTTTCAAGCGCTTCTTTAATTTTCGTGGCCGAGGACAATTTGGCTTTTTCCGCATTCCAGCGCGTCGACAGATCAGCAGATTGACCTTCGAGGGTGCTCAGTTCGGTTTCGAGCTTTTCGAGACGGTCTTTCGAGGCTTTATCATCTTCCTTTTTCAACGCTTCACGTTCGATTTTCAGCTGAATGATGCGACGATCAAGTTCGTCGAGTTCTTCAGGTTTTGAATCAACCTGCATGCGCAGGCGGCTAGCCGCTTCATCGATCAGATCAATCGCTTTATCGGGTAAAAATCTGTCGGTGATATAACGCTGCGACAGATTGGCAGCCGCCACTATGGCGCTGTCGGTGATACGCACACCGTGATGCAACTCATATTTTTCCTTGAGGCCGCGCAAAATCGACACGGTATCTTCTATTGTAGGCTCGGCAATGAACACCGGCTGAAAACGTCGCGCCAGGGCTGCATCTTTTTCCACGTGCTTGCGGTATTCATCCAGCGTCGTTGCGCCGATGCAATGCAATTCGCCGCGCGCCAATGCTGGTTTGAGAAGGTTCGATGCATCCATCGCGCCATCAGATTTACCAGCACCCACCAACGTATGCATTTCATCAATAAACAGAATTATTTCACCGTTGGCAGACGTAACTTCCGACAATACCGCTTTGAGGCGTTCTTCAAATTCACCGCGATATTTGGCACCGGCAATAAGAGCGCCGAGATCAAGCGACAGCAAGCGCTTGTTCTTCAGGCTTTCGGGTACATCGCCATTGACAATTCTTAACGCCAGACCTTCGGCGATGGCGGTTTTACCAACACCGGGTTCGCCAATGAGTACTGGATTATTTTTGGTGCGCCGCGACAAAACCTGCATGGTGCGCCTGATTTCTTCATCGCGACCGATAACCGGATCGAGTTTTCCCTCGCGGGCAACTTCGGTCAAATCGCGGGCATATTTCTTCAAGGCATCATAGGAGTTTTCAGCTGAAGCACTATCGGCAACGCGGCCTTTGCGCAGGTCATTAATGGCTGTATTGAGGTTGGCTGCACTGACGCCCGCCTGTTTCAGCGCTTTTGCTGCATCGCTCTTGCCTTCGACAATTATGGCCAGCAACAGGCGTTCAGCGGTAACAAAACTGTCACCGGCTTTTTTGGCCAGATCATCTGCCACATCGAACACTCTGGCAGTTTCCGGGGCAAGGTATAGCTGACCGGCGCCACTGCCTTCCACTTTGGGAATGCGTGAAAGCGCCAGATCATTTGACTGAACCACGGTCGCCACGTCTCCACCGGCTTGTTCTATCAGACCGGCGGCAAGGCCTTCGGTATCATCTATCAGAACCTTGAGTACATGTTCGGGAGAAAACCGTTGGTGGTTCTCGCGTAACGCTAAAGATTGCGCACTTTGAACAAAGCCTCTGGCACGCTCGGTATATTTTTCAAAATCCATTTCAGCCCTCATTTACTGCCGGCAACCATCACTGGTGTTTATTACCATATTAGCCGCTAGGTTATTTTTTCAATCCCTGGTCTTGCAAATTTCCCAGGCAAGGAGCAAAACCTTAAAACAGCATCTTGCTCTGTCCTCTATATAGTGTGTCTATTTAGCCACACAAGCGCCGCGCGAGAATAAAATTATTTTGTAAATGTTGAAGGTTACTCATGGCAACAATCGAAACCATCTATCGTTATCCGGTAAAGGGATTGTCGGCTGAAGAACTCAAGTCGACCAATCTTCGGGTGGACGATTGCATCGCTTTTGACCGGGCTTACGCTATCGCCAATGGCCATCGTGATTTTGATGCCTCCGCCCCTAAATTCATGGAGAAAACCAAATTTCTGATGTTGATGCGGCATGAAAAACTGGCGGCTTTGCAAACCCGGTTTGAGCCTGAAACCCATAGTTTGACAATTTTGCGTAATGGCAAACAGGTGTCAAAGGGGTGTTTGCAACAACCGGTGGGGCGCAAATTGATTGAACAGTTTTTTGCAGCTTACCTGGAGGACCAGATTCTGGGAGCGCCTCATATTGTGTCAGCGCCGGATCATTCGTTCTCTGATGTGGGTGTCAAATGCCTGTCTATCATCAATCTGGCCACTGTGCGTGATTTGGGACGCATGATGGGGGAGGAAATAGATCCCTTGCGGTTTCGCGGCAATCTGTACATTGATGGAATTGAGCCGTGGGCGGAACTCAAATGGGTAGGGAAAACAATCGCAATCAACGACATGGCGGCATTGCAATGTTTCCAACGCACCCGGCGCTGTGCGGCAACTAATGTTAATCCGGAAACAGCGCGCCGTGATCTCTCAATCCCGGCGCACATATCGCGCGCTTTAGGTCATGGTGACCTCGGTGTCTATGCAAAAGTCACACAAGACTGCCACATCGCCAAAGGTGCGACCATCACGGTTGATTAGTTCACAGGTTATTCGGCAGCTGTCGCTGCCTGATCCAGCTCGACGGGAGCTTCGCTGTTGTTTTCAGCATCGGGCTTAGGCGCTGGTGCAGGTGCGTCATCGCTTTGGGCCGCTGCACTTTTGCTGCGCGATCCACTGCCATTGCGGCCGGAAGGCGAGCGGCGACGGCTCTGGCGGGGATTACTGCTTTTCGCTTTTGGAGCCTCTTCTTCGTTTACGTTGGCATCATCATCGCTTTGGGCGGATGTTTTTTCTGCCACAGGGGCGGTTGTCTCTGCTTCCGGGGGAGCGTCGGGCTCCTGCCCGTTGGCCGCTGGTTGCGGTGCGGATTGCTGTGCCTGCGCTTGTTGCTGCTGCAATTGCTGTTGTTGCGTGTGCGCCTGACTGGCGGCGACAATACGGTTATAATGTTCGGCATGCTGAAGATAGTTTTCCGAGGCAATCCGGTCACCGGATACCTGAGCATCACGGGCAAGTGTCGAATACTTTTCAGCAATATGGGCGGCGTTGCCGCGAATTTTTACATCAGGCCCGTTACTGTCATAACTTCGATTAGACGGATTATGGACCTTACGGCCTCTTCCGCGTGAGCGTTGCTTGTGTTGTCCTTGCCTCATGTTCACATGATATCCAGGTTATTGAGTAAATTTTGACGGTGCCGGTGTCGGTGCCGGTTTGGAAATTTCAATATTATGCAGGTCGCGGTTGAGACCACATGATATTCCAGACAGCGACACAAATAATTCGCCCGACGGTATAAATGAACTTTTCAAGTTCGTGTATATATTACCTTTGATGGTTCAATGTTGCGAGGTCTAGCCCGCCGATGTTGTTCTTAATTTTGAAACCCTGAAACCACAATGCCGACTTCCATCAATCGGTCCAAAATCAGGCACTTCAATATGTAAATGATCAACAGTGTTTTTCCGCTCCAACCGCGAAATCACTTAATACCTTACAAAGTACAATTATGCCCTGCTGTCAATACTATCGCACTGATTCTTTTAAAAAAGATAGGAATGCTAACAGGTATCAGAAATTCAAATCCGCAATTCGAGTATTTCACGAAGGGGTTAACAGACCTTGACCGCGCTGATAATTCTTTCGCAGCCCGCCAGATCATGTTTAACCGGTTGTGCTGCATCAAGGAGATGAAAACCGTTTTGAGCCAAAAGACCAAGCACATCTGCGGCCTGACCATGCCCAATTTCCAAAATCAACACGCCTTGTTGACCCAAGAGCCGGTGTGCCCGGGGCAAGATTTTACGGTATTCATCAAGACCATCGCGCCCGCCATCAAGGGCGCGGACAGGTTCATAGCTGGCGACTTCTGGCATCAAACCCGCCAAATCTTGCGACGGGATATAGGGCGGATTGGAGACAATAATATCAAATGTCTCGATCAGGCCATCGCCCCAATCCATACACTTGAATTGAGCGCGCGCCTCCACACCCAGTTTTTCTGCATTCTTCTGCGCCAGTTCCACCGCTTTGGGATCTATGTCAACACCTATACCGCTGGCATCTTTTACTTCATGCAGGATTGATATCAGCAAACATCCCGATCCGCATCCCAAATCCAGAATGCGCGCCTGCCCGGTTTTCTTATAGATACGCCGGGCGCAATTAACGCCACTCTCGACGGCAAATTCTGTTTCCGGGCGCGGGATGAGTGTGTGGGCATTAACATGGAACTCCAGCCCCCAGAATTCGCGCGTTCCCAGCAGGTGCGCCAGGGGAATACGTTGACAGCGTCTGGCCACCAGATCGAAATATTCTGTTAGCGATTGTTCTTCAATTGACCGGTCAGGACAGGCGATCACTTCAACTTCGGTTATTTTACACACATGGCAAAGCAGAACTCTGGCTTCAAGGGCTGCGGTTTCAATGCCCGCCTGTTTGAGGCTCAGCTTTGCCTGTTGCAGAAGTTCAGAGATTTTGATCGAGGTTTTTTGCTCAGACATATTTCCAGCGCCAAGTCTATGTGTCAGCCTCAAGATCGGCAAGCAGGGTAGCCTGATGATCGGTAATCAGCGCGTCAATCATTTCATCAAGGCCATCACCGGCAATAATGCGGTCAAGTTTATAAAGTGTCAGATTGATGCGATGATCACTGACGCGGCCTTGAGGATAATTGTAGGTGCGGATACGCTCTGACCTGTCGCCGGAGCCAACTTGTCCTTTGCGTGAGGCGGCACGTTCATCAGCGAGGCGCTGGCGTTCTCGCTCATAAAGTCTGGAGCGCAAAACCTTCATCGCCTTGGCGCGGTTTTTATGCTGGGATTTCTCATCCTGCTGGGTGACAATCAGGCCGGTTGGCAGATGGGTGATGCGCACGGCACTGTCAGTAGTATTGACCGATTGGCCACCGGGACCACTGGCGCGATAAACATCGACGCGAATGTCCTTGTCGGCAATTTCGACGTCAACTTCTTCCGCTTCGGGCAGGACGGCGACGGTGGCAGCTGAGGTATGAATGCGGCCACCGGATTCTGTTTCAGGTACGCGCTGAACGCGGTGGACGCCGGATTCAAATTTCAGCTTGGCAAAAGCACCCTTGCCATTGATACCTGCGATGATTTCCTTGTAGCCCCCCATGTCAGCATCGCTGGCCGACATGATCTCGACTTTCCAGCCGTTCAAATCCGCATAGCGGTTGTACATGCGAAACAAGTCACCGGCAAAAAGGGCTGCTTCATCACCACCGGTGCCGGCGCGCACTTCAATGATGACGCTCTTGTCGTCGGCATCATCTTTGGGCAACAGCAGAACTTTTACGCTCTGTTCAAGTTTTTGTATTTTCTCGTCAAGCTCGCCAATTTCCTGTCTGGCCAGTTCGGTCATTTCTTCATCACTGTCAGGATCGGCAATAATCTCTTCCAGACCAGCGCGTTCCTGGCTATTTGCCTGCAGATCACGGATAACGGCAACCACCGGATTGAGGTCAGCATATTCCTTTGACAGCCTGACAAATGCTTCGGGATCAGGTGCCGAAGACATCTCTGCTTCAATTGCTTCATGGCGGCTTAAAAGCCGGTTAAGTTTATCTGGGTCAATCATCTGGGGTTGTTCTAGTTGTTTAG
>CAZJUF010000191.1:0-6082 GCA_964549055.1 uncultured Hyphomicrobiales bacterium
AAACTGACAAGAGGCAGGCGCATGAAAGTCGACATCCCTGCAAACCGGGGGGTGGCCATCCCTGAGATTGGTTGAAAGTCGCTGTCGTTTCGCATCCTGCAAACCCTCTCATTATTTTATCTGTATTGTTCCTGCGCATAAGTTTGACAGAACCTGGAAAACATACAAATATCGAACTATCGTTATTTAGATTGAGAATTATAGACGTAATGGTCAAATCATTGCCGGTCCTTGCCAATGTTGATATCCGGTTGTTGCGCGTGTTCTGTTCGGTGGTCGAATGCGGCGGGTTCACTCAAGCCCAGACAGAGCTGAACTTGTCTCGATCAACCATCAGCACCCATATGGCAAATCTTGAAACCCGCCTCGGCTTTCGGCTGTGCAGGCGCGGGCGCGCCGGGTTTTCCATGACCTCGCGTGGGCAAGTAGTTTACGATGCTTCGCGGGCCTTGTTGGCTTCAATAGAAGGCTATCACTCCCAGATCGTTCAATTGCGGGAGCAGATCGTGGGCGAAGTTACCGTGGGAGTTGTCGATAACCTGATCACCAACCGCCAAAACCGCCTCTCCAACGCGATTAACAAGGCATTTGCCACGTCGGACAATCTGCGGCTAATTGTGCGCATCGCTCCGCCAGATCAGGTCGAGGAGCAACTTATTCGCGGGCAGCTGCAACTGGCCTTAACACCCGGTTTTCGATCTCACCGCGATGTATCGCAGAAACAACTTTTCAATGAAATGCAGTATCTTTATTGCGGCAAGGGCCACCCGCTTTTTAATATGAAGGTTGCAGAGATAACATCGAAACTCATCGCGGATCAAGATTTCGTCCGCCGCGGTTATGTTTCGTCGCTAACACCATATTCATCCATTTTTGATCGGGCAGCGATTGCAGTGTCCCACCAAATGGAGGGGCTTGCGCAATTTGTTTTGAGTGGCAAATGCCTTGGTTTTCTGCCTGAAGACTATGCCAGCCACTGGGTTGAGTGTGGTGAGATGCGCCAACTGCGCCCGGACCTGTTTCAATTTGAAGTCGCCATTTGTATCGCACGCGACGAGCGGGCACAGCATTCTCTTGCTGCTTCACATGTTTACGAGACGATCCTGGGAGCACATCTGAAATGAATTGCCTCTAATTCATCAAACCTAAGTTGAGCCAATCACGTAGGGTTCGCCAAAAATGTACTCTAAGCATGCTCCAAGGGATGCCTAAAAGGCGCCGACGTCAGACACATTGTCGGGCATTATGAAAATGTCGCGATGCCGTCAAGATTGGTTTTATTCTGAAAGTTCCCTTTCCGGCTGTGAATTAAGTGTGTTGTCGTGAGTGCTTGTAAACCACCAGGTTTTTGATTGTAGCAGCTTAGAAGAGCCCCAGTCTGCGAGCGTTCTTCTTCCAGCTGGCCAGGCGTTTTTTTGAGCCCTCAGGATTGGCTTCCGCAGCCCTGTCCATCAAAAGGGCTAAAGTAATATTAAGACCGATTGTAGATTCCAGGAACAACCCGGTGTTGGACCGGGCGTAAAGTGCTGCATCCGCAATTTCAGAACTCCAGTGGCAAAACTCATCAGAAACTACAATGCACGAACGTCCTTGTTTTTTTGCGATTTTTGCAAGCTCGTGGCTTTCACTGGCGTAAGGAACCACATCAATCAGGATGAGGCATTCATCCCGGGTAATTTCCTTCTTGGTATCCAACCATTCACCAAGCATGCCGTCGTGGGGTGAAAGATATTGAACATTGGGGCGAGCGATAGAAAGGCGCCGGGCAAAGTCTTCTGATAGTCCCCTGACGGATTGAAACCCCGTAACATAGATCTTTGAAGACCGCGCAATTAGCTCATTTGCTCGCAACCAATGCTCGTTTCCTGTTTGTTCAAACACTGTGCGGATGACAGAAAGCTCAGATGCCATCACCTGATTGAGCTCTTTACCGATGTCATTGGACGGTGCCGGGGAGCTTCCTCCCACAGCATAATGTTGTCTTGAAATCGCCTTCAGGTCTTTGGTTCCATTGTACCCTAAACGGCGCATTAAACGGCCCACGGTGATTTCACTAACACCTACGCGTTGCGCCAGGGATTTTCCTGTTTCCAGGCCAATTGTGTGAACGTTGAGAAGCATAAATTGAGCGATCTTTGCCTCTTGTTTGGGCAGCGTTGGGAGGGCCTGTTCCAGCTTGCCAACCAGGTCGCCCAACGGACCTTGTGGGAATGATGCAAAACCTGATGCCATTAACAGCTCCCAAAACGATAGAATAGTAACACTTGACTATTTTGTTACTAAAACGTCAAATTTATTATTGCACGGTCAATTCATGCACGACAAAATTCAACAAAACAAAGTTACTTCCAGGGAGGAAGCCATGAAGAAACTCAATTTAGCAAAAGTAGCACTAGCAGCTGTAATAGGATTGACAGCTCCTGCTCTTGCCACAGCAGAAGAAAAACTCAGCCTTTATAACTGGGGCGATTATATCAATCCCAAGGTCCTGACCAAATTCACTGAAAAGACCGGCATCAAGGTGTCGCTGGATACCTACGGTACGAACGAAGAGATGCTTGCAAAAATTCAAGCCGGTGCAAGCGGATATGATATCATTTTCCCGTCCGTGCACATGCATGACATCATGAGCCAGCTGAACTTGCTCGAAAAAACCAATATCGGCTCAAGTGCAGATTTCAAAAACATTGATCCGCAATTCATCCGTGCAAGCACAGATCCAAAAGCTGAATATTGCCTGCCCTATGCCTGGGGTAACGTTGGCATTGTTTACAATAAGAAAAAAGTCAAAGATATTTCAGGTTGGGCAGATATGTTCAAACTGGCAGCCAGCGGCGAAAAGATCATTCTTCTTGACGATCTGCGCGAAACCATCGCTATCGGTCACATCCTCAATGGTACTTCTGTGAACTCTACCGATGAAGCAGAAGTTGTTGCTGCTGCAAAAGTGATCAAGGACAATCTCAAAAATGTTTCCGCGTTTTCATATGATTCAATTCCGTTGGTAATATCGGGAGATGTAGCAGCAGCTCAATGGTATGTGGGTGCTAACATTTTCGTCCAACAAAATCCTGATGTTCTCGGCTACATCATTCCGAAGGAAGGCGCGACCATGTATCAAGAAGACATGTGCGTCCTGAAAAACGCTCCAAACAAAGCAAATGCGAAAAAATTTATGGAGTTCTATCTTAAACCGGAAATTGCCGCATTGAATGTGAAGCAACAGATGAATGGTACGCCGAACATTCCAGCTCAAAAGCTTATCCCCGAAGCAATCTCAGGCAATCCAACGATCTATCCTCCAGCAGACGTCCTCTCAAAGCTTCAAATCTTTGTGGACCTTGGTCAGGACCTGAAGCTGTACAACCGGGAATGGACAGCAATCAAGACTGCGCAGTGATCCTGAGCGCTCAAGTTTGATATCAGGTGCAGCGGCAGTGTCGCTGCACCTCCTTGAATTTTGATACTGCGGGCAGTCATGAACCCAATCTTATGCATCAGCGATGCAACAAAACGCTATAGTACACCCGACGGCAAGGTCATAACCGCCCTTAACAATGTCTCGCTGGTGGTCGAGCAAAACGAATTTGTAACCCTTCTCGGACCCTCTGGATGCGGCAAAACAACTTTGCTCAGAACGATCAGTGGATTTGAAGACCTTGAAAAGGGTTCGATTGAAATTGATGGTTCTACTGTTACCCACCTGCCAGCCCATAAACGGCCCGTAAACACCGTTTTTCAAAAATACGCTCTCTTCCCACATATGACCATTTCCAAAAATGTAGCTTACAGTCTGGAAGTGGCAGGCAAATCCAGATCTGAAATCACCACCCGTGTTGGCAAAATGCTCGAACTCGTTGGCTTGGAAGGATTTGAAGACCGCAAGGTCAATCAGGTTTCGGGAGGCCAACAACAACGTGTGGCATTGGCCCGTTCGTTGATTGCGCAACCTAAAATTCTGCTTCTCGATGAACCTCTTTCAGCGCTCGATAAAAATCTGCGCCACAAGATGCAGCAAGAGCTTAAAACCTTGCAGGAAGAAATAGGTATCGCCTTCGTGTTCGTCACCCATGATCAGGAGGAAGCTCTCACCATGTCTGATCGCATCGTCGTTCTATGCGACGGTGAAATTCAACAACTTGGCTCACCGGAAGATCTCTACAGACGTCCCAAAAACGAGTTTGTCGCCCGCTTTGTTGGTGAAGGAAATCTATTTGAAGGAGAAGTCACTCACTCAACCGCCACGGGAGCAAGTGTCACACTCACCACAGGGCAAGAAACCAACGTTTCAAAATCCGGGTTGACTAAAGGCGACAAGGTGAAATTGCTCGCGCGCCCCGAGGACGTTTTGGTGGGCAAAGGTCCCGGTACAGGGGATGTTAGTTTTACTGGTACAGTCGACCATGTTAATTTTGTCGGTGCGGATTATCAGGTCTTGGCAACGTCTGAAGATGGGACACCTATCAAAGTCACTTTGAGGCCGGGCGTTGAACATCGTGACCAAATTGCCGGTCCCGGATCAAAAATCCACCTGTATGTGCCAAAAGAAGCGCTTCATGTGATTACCAAAGAGAAGGTGGGTTGATGTCTTCTTTGGAAACCAATGAAGGGCGCCGGCGCTTGATGTTGTTGGGGTTGCTTGCTCCGACAACCATCTTTCTTGCAATATTTTTTCTCATGCCATTGGCCATCATGGTTGTCTATAGCTGGCTTGAACCTGGGCTTTATGGCGGTGTTGTATGGAACTTCTACGACCTCAATTACGGACGTATCCTTGGTTGGGCAGATTCTAAATACGAGAAATTTGACCCTGTCTATCTGGGTATTTTTTTAAAATCTGTTCGGTTAGCATTGACCACGGTCTTCATCTCTTTGATCATCTGCTATCCAGCTGCATTCTGGATCAGCAGAATGAATGACGCAAAAAAGAACCTCTTCCTGTTCTTGATCACATTGCCGTTCTTTGTCAGTCTGATTGTAAGATTGTTTGCCTGGGTCCTCATTCTCAGACCCACTGGGTTTCTCAATCAGGCACTATTGGGTTTGGGTATCGTCTCCGAACCGCTCCAGATTATTTTCACAGACGTAGCCGTCATCATTGGAATGACCTATGTTTTCATCCCCTTTATGTTTCTGCCGCTCTACGCTTCAATTGAGAAACTTGATCTTTCCCTCATAGAAGCCTCAGCAGATTTGGGCGCAACACGATTTCAAACGTTCAGGCGTATTATCTTGCCCCTTACACTTCCCGGCATCATTGGTGGCTCTATCATCGTGTTTATTCCGGCACTGGGAAATTTCATCGTTCCATCCGTTCTTGGCGGCGCCAAAGTGTTGATGATCGGCAATCTTATTGAACAACAATTTCTGTCAGCCAGAAACTGGCCGTTTGGATCGGCACTCGGCATGATTGTGATGACATCGATACTCCTGCTGCTGGTTTTCTATGTAAAAATCATGACGCGGGAAGATCAGATTGCGAATGCTCCAGCCATCAAGGAGGTTTCGTGATATGAAATTTTTTAAATTCCTCAAGTCGAGTACACTGTCCATTTACGGATATTTTTTCTTCGCATTTGTCTATGCACCAATCTTTCTGATTGTGATTTACTCGTTCAACTCAAACCCTGTCAATATGATGATCTGGGAGAGCTTTACGTTTGACTGGTACAAGACAATTTTCGGATTTTCGTCGGCTGCAACTGAATCAGCACTTTATCTGGATTCAACCGAACAACTCTACGCCGCGGTTAAAAACAGTCTGACTGTTGCGCTCACAACAACATTCTTCGCGACCATATTCGGGACAGCGATTGCTCTGGCAGTTGCGCGGTTCAAATTTAGACTCAAGGGTTTTTATCGTGCCTTGATGTTCATGCCGATGATTATGCCGGACATCATTTTGGGAATTGCACTTTTAATCTTCTTTGTCAGCGTCGGTATTCAGCTATCCGTTGTCACAATCATGATCGGCCACAGTACGTTTTTGATCAGCTACGTCTTCATTGTTGTCTCTGCACGCATTGCTGATATGGATGAAACTCTGGAAGAAGCTTCTGCAGATCTTGGTGCAAATAGTTGG